>JALZJF010000149.1 GCA_030859905.1 Acidobacteriota bacterium | reverse complement strand
TACCGCAGGCTGGATTGAATGCTGGTTCATGAATAATCCGGGCTAGATGTGTAATTTTCAAGATACTCGCCGCTCCTCCGAACGGAGCCGGCAGGTGGCGGCATTCGGGGCTATAAACATCTCACCCCCTAACGGGGTGAAAATTGGGTGAAAAACCGAGGCGCCTTTGTTGGCTCCGCTTCTTGAAGAACTCGGCAATCGAGTCCACGCTGTCATAGGTCTTACCGCTAAACTAATTGCCCGTTTTCCCATTGGGCCTCATTGGCTCATTGGCCTGGCTTCTTTGCTCACACTCCCGTTTTGTAATATTCTTAGCCGAGCGTGATTTAGAGCGAAATACGCAACTAAACACCTCAAGGAAGTCAGGATTTCAGGCTTATGAATCTCAGAATTGCAGGAGCAATTACCCTAATCATCGGAAGCGTTGCGTGTGGCACCAGATTCAACTCGAACTCGTCTCTCTCCGGCACTGCCGACCTCAAGCCTCGCAATTCGCCGATCGCAGTTGGTGAGATGGTTCCCGATTTCACGCTCGAGGACCATAACAATGGAAAAGTTATGCTCTCTTCGGCGCGTGGCAGCATGCCCGCAGTCCTTGTCTTTTATCGAGGCAACTGGTGACCCTACTGTGCTCGGCAGTTGGCCGAGCTGCGTTCACTGGTAAAGCAGGAGGAGCAGGTTCGCTTCTATGCAATCAGCGTTGACAGTCCCGCCGAAAGCAAAAAGTTTGCTGAACAGATCGCCGCCGACGGCAAAGGAGAAGTTAACTTTCCGATTTTGTCCGATCCTGCTCATCGCGTAATCGACGCCTATGGAGTTCGCGACTCGGCTTACGACGGGCAGAAATTTGAAGGCATTCCGCACGCCACAGTCTACCTCATTGATAAGGATGGACGAGTTGCCTGGACCAGGGTCGAGACTGACTACAAGCAGCGCCCAAACAACGAAGCGGTAAGCTCGGCACTGAAGAATTTAAGAGGTGTCCAGCAGTAAACTTACCCGGGTGCTAACCTCTCAACGAAAATTACTAATCAATACGACGTCGCTCGCGACCATGCCGCGGGCGACAATGAGTTGCTTACCATCGCGCGACCACTCGAATGAGAAGATGCGATCAGCTTTGAATGTGGTCATCTGTCTGGGCGCCCCGCCGTTGATCGGCTGAAGCCAGATGTTAGAAACACCCGCGCTCGTAGCAACGTAGGTCAGCGCGCGGCCATCCGTTGTCCAGCGGGGCGGCGGCACAAGCGACACTCCCCCGGCGAGAATAGGCGCCTCAAAGATACGGGTTGGCTGTCCTCCTTCGAGAGGAAAGATTGCCAGTTTGAGCGGCGAGTTTGGTTGTTCTTCGCGATAGAGGCAGGCCACCGATTTACCTTCGGGCGAGAAAACCGCAGCGGCGGTATATTTATCGGTGATCTGCTGAGGGGCTCCGCCATCAATCGAAACGAGCCAAAGCGTTGGCTTGCCTGCGCCCAGCAGAGTGTAAACGACCCACTTGCCGTCAGGCGAACATTGAGGATGGTCTTCGCCGCTGCCCCTGGTTAACTGCCGGGCATTGCCGCCATCTATGTCGGTGCGCCAAATGTTTGACGCTCCGGCGCGATCCGAAGCGAAGACAATATAACGCCCATCGGGTGAAATGGCAGGGTTATTGTTGACACGCGAATTCTCCGTCAATTGTTTTTGATCGGCGCCATCGCCATCCATCATCCAAAGGTCAAGGTTGCCGCTGGCCTTTGAGGCGTAGATGATTTTCCCCTCTGGAGTTGAGGCAAGGCCATCGCGGCCATCAATTTTCCCCGCCCCGGTGGTGGTTCGCGTTGCCAGATTGGCATCACCATTCGGAACAATCCAAATGTTCGAGCTCGTCTCAGACTGCACCGTGACCATTCGATTAGAATCGGTAGTCAAACTAACCCCGGTGTAATTGTTTAAGTCGTTCGTAATGCGCCGCGCTTCACCTTGAGGGTAAGAGACATACCAGATCTGCTGCGCATCAAAACTACCAGACTCTTGTTCCGAAGCTCCAACTATTAGGCCACTACCATCCCCGATCCAGGCCAACTGGCCCATAACCATCCAGCTTTGAGTTCCAACCTGTTTTTCCCTGCCACTTTCCAATGCTACCTCGACAATGTAGGTGGTGTAGACGGGAACAAAACTGCCGGCGCTGCAGGCGATTGTTTTTCCATCCGGCGACCAGGCAACATGGCGAAAGAAGTTTGGCAACTTGCGCACTGTGAGTTTGCGTTCGCCGCCGCCGTGTGCGCCGGCAATCATCAAGGCCTCTTCTCCGGCGTCGGGAAAGTTGCGAATGAATGCCAACTGCTGCCCGTCAGGCGAGAACGTGACCGCGCTGCCCACATTCGAGATTAGTCTTCGTTCGTTTCCGCCCAATGCCCTAATCTGATAGAGGTTCGACGTGGGGTTGTTCTTCTTAGTGGCCACATAGTAGATAAAATCGCCATCTCGCGAAAAAGCCAGTCCGGCATATTCCACGTCAGATGGTGGTACGATCTCCACATCACTGCTGGTATTGACCTGGCGCACGCGCAAACTCTGCTGTCCGCTCTCGCTGGCAACATGCACCAGATATCTGCCATCAGGCGAGATGGCGGCTTCATCAGCGCTGCCCGTACTTGTCAGACGGGCGATCTTCATGGTTCTGGAAGAACTAGCAAGATTGGAGGACGATGTCTGTGTGGCGGTCCAACGGTAAGCTACCGCCAGCACAATCGCGAGAGCTGCTAAACCGATCACTCCGAGAACAACGGCGAGGACTTTGGCGTGAGATTTGATTTCCCCCACGAGATATTCGGCCGTCGAGTTAGACTTCCCGACATAAAGCTCCGCTGTGCGCGAAGTCGAAAGAGAACTAGGGCTCGCCGGTCTGGCGCCTAAACCTGACGCCGGCAATGGCGGCGGAGACGGTTGTTGAGAAATCTCCATTTCGGCACTGAGCTCCAACTCCCGGCGCAGGTTTTTAAGATCGAGGGCCAACTCTTTGGCCAACTGATATCGTTCTTCGCGATCCTTGCGCAATGCTTTGCGAACGATCCTTTGCAGCTCGATGGGGAGGTCGGGTGAATGTCGTTGCAGGGGCAAAGGCTCGGTTTTCAAAATCGACGCCAAAACGTCACTGCCGGTCTGCCCCTCAAAAGGAAGCCGGCCGGCCGCCAGTTCATAAAGCAGCACCCCCAGACTCCAGATGTCGGTTTGTTCATTTACTTCTAAACCACGCGCCTGTTCGGGAGACATGTACCTGGCGGTGCCCATGACCTTTCCCGGATCAGTCTGCACCACTTGTACCGTCGCCGCGTCGGAATCGCAACGTAATCCATGAAGCTCGGTGAGCTTCGCGAGACCGAAGTCGAGCACCTTTACATAACCATCGCGACGGACCATGACATTCTCCGGTTTAATATCGCGATGCACGATGCCGGCTGCATGCGCGGCGGACAACGCGGATGCGATCTGGCTGCCAATGTCCAGCATTTGCCCGATCGACATCGACTGTTTTGCCATGAGGTCGCGCAGCGAGACGCCGTCGATGTATTCCGTAACGATAAAATAGGTATCGCTCTCTAATCCGATCTCGTAAATCGTAAGAATGTTCGGATGGTTTAGGGCAGATGCGGCAAAAGCTTCCTGTTTAAAGCGGCGCAGGCGTTCCTCGTCGAGAGTAAATTGCGACGGCAGAAGCTTTATTGCCACCGATCGGCGAAGTTGGGTGTCGTGGGCGAGAAAGACCTCACCCATGCCGCCCACACCGAGTAGCGAGCGGAGCTCATAACGGCCGAGACGTTTTCCGGTAGGAGTAGACATGTTTTATAGCGGGGGCTTGTCTCCTAAGTTTAACCGCTTTTGCGACGCTACTGGTGGGACTAATATTATATGTTTCTGAATGATCGCGGGTAGTGCAGCATCGGTTAGCACGCGGTAGCGGTGAGTCCTGGCTACTTTATCACTCACCCTGCGGTCTCATGAGGTCAGTATCACCAGTCCACAAGGCTGGTCGACCTCGGCTTAACTCCAGTGCAACCGTCATACTCAGGCAGTGAACAGTTCTTATTCTGTGTAATCGGCGAAATCTGGGGAATGATGTCAAGCCTGCTCGAGGTTCGCATACTTCTGCACCAGCTTCTTCTGGCCATAGCCCGGAAAGGTGACGGTTAGCTTCAGGGAATCGCCTACGCCTTCGCGTCGGAGGACAAGGCCTCGCCCGTACTTTACGTGGCGGACGTATGAGCCGGGAATAAAATCGGAGGGAGCCGAGGGTTGGGAGCCAGTACTCTGATGTCTATTAGGTGCCGGACTCTGGACTTCGGACTTTGGACTTTGGACTTGAGATGCAAGGCTCTCCCTTACGGTCGGACTACCACCCCGCTTTCCCTGGCCTAGCTGCTGGCTCCGCTGCTTGAAGAACTCGGCAATCGAGTCCACGCTGTCATAGGTCTTACCGCTAAACTTCTTTCGGTCTTTCCGATACCCCTCGTGCTCATATTCAACGGTGGAAGATCCGCGACCGAATGAGAGCCAGGATTTGCCAAGTGACAAATCTTCCAATAGTTCGAGCGGCATCTCATTCAGGAATTGAGACGGTTCCGACGCAAACTCCTCACCATAGACTCGGCGCTTCATGACGTGGGTGACGTAGAGATATCGTTCCGCGCGTGTCATGGCGACGTAGCAGAGCCGGCGTTCCTCTTCTAACTGTGCCTCATCAGTGGCCGAACGCGAGTGCGGAAAGAGCCCATCCTCCAGCCCCACGATAAAAACCAACGGAAACTCGAGTCCTTTCGCCGAGTGTGCGGTCATCAGGGTAACGGGTGCATCGCGTTTGTACTGGTCGGCGTCCGAGACAAGCGCTGAATGGTCGATGAATTCGCGCAGACCCTCGATGCCTTGTTCGTCATAATCGACCGCTGCGTTGACGAGCTCCTGCAGGTTCTCAAGCCGCGCTTCCGCCTCGTCAGTGTTCTCGGATTTGAGCGCGTTCTCATAGCCGGTATCCAGAATTGCGGTCTTGACGATATCTGAAACAGGGGACGGGGAAAGAGACAGCGAGGGACGCGGGGACGCGGGGACGCGGGGATGGGGAGACGCGGAGTTTCCTTTGCTTTCTCCAGCGCTAACTTGAGCTTGTCGTATCCCCGAGTCTCCGAGTTCCCGCGACTCCGAGTCCGCGCGTCCCCCCGTCTCCGCGTCTTCGGTTTCAGCATCGGGCTGACTTTGGACATTGGACGTTGTACTTTGGACAGAGCCAGCCAGTTCACCCAGGTGGAGGACAATCCTACGGAAGTTCCTAAGTGCCGAGACCGCGCGAGCGCTCAGGTTCTCCGGTTTTTCAACGACGAGGGAGAGCGTTTCCCAGTGAGAAAGGCCAGTGTCTCTCCCCCGCCGGTCAACCTCTTCGAGAGTCTGTTTGCCGATACCGCGCGGCGGGCTATTAATCACACGCGCAAGCGCAATTGAGTCATGCGGATTCAGCGCCAGCTTGAGATAGGCGATGACGTCGCGCACCTCCATTCGCTCGTAGAATGAAAACCCACCGACTATGTTGTAGGTGAGCCCCGCGCGGCGCATTGCTTCTTCAAACACACGCGATTGGGAGTTTGTTCTGTAAAGCACTGCTGCTCTAAGATCATACTGCTCCCGGCGATGCTCGACGATCTTTGACGCGACGAAGCGGGCCTCGGCCTCAGCGTCGTAAGCTTGATAGTAGCGCACACGTTCACCAGGCGGATTTGATGTCCACAGCTTTTTCCCCTTACGCTCAATGTTGTGTTTTACAACAGCGCCGGCGACGTCGAGAATGGTTTGCGTCGAGCGATAGTTCTGCTCCAGTCTGATGATCCTCGTGTTCGGAAAATGTTGTTCGAAATTCAGGATGTTGGTGATGTCGGCCCCGCGCCATTTATAGATCGACTGATCCTCGTCCCCCACCACGCAGATGTTTTGTTGTTTCTCGGTTAGAAAACCGATCAAAGCAAATTGCAGCGAGTTTGTGTCCTGGTATTCATCGACCAGGATATAGCGAAACTTGTTGTTGTACTTCTCGCGCACTTCCGCGCTTTTTCGCAGCAGCCGCACGGTTTTGATCAGCAGAGCGTCAAAGTCGAGCGCGTTATTGGCCTGCAGTCGCTCTTCGTAAAGCCCATAGACTCGGGCTATCGAAGCGCGTCGTTCATCAACGTACTCAGCCCGTGCTGCATATGCGTCGACGTCTTCACCTCGGTTCTTGGCGCTGCTGATGGCCCCTTGCACGGCGCGCGACGCCAGCTTTTTGTCGTCGTAGCCGAGCTCCTTGATGCAGTTTTTAATAAGACGAAGGGAGTCGTCCTGATCGTAGATGGTAAAGGTTTTACTATAACCTTCGTTTAACTTCTCGATGTCCTGACGCAGGATGCGAACACAGAGGCTGTGGAAGGTCGAGACCCAGGGCACACTCGACAACTCCTGCCCACGCAGAAGGCGTTGCACGCGCGAACGCATTTCCTCGGCAGCCTTGTTGGTAAAAGTTACCGCTAGGACGTTCCACGGCCGCACACCTTTCTCCGCTATAAGGTAAGCAATGCGATGAGCAATCACCCGCGTCTTGCCCGAGCCGGCCCCGGCAAGGATTAAGAGCGGGCCGTCTGTTTGTTCAACCGCAAGGCGCTGTTCGGAGTTGAGTGAAGAAAGAAAATCAGTCATCAAAATAAGGTCGAGTTGAACTTTTCATTAAAGCATACCAATGTGATGCTCGCAAAAGTCCCACGGTCGATGAAATCGAAAACGATCCACGAAATATCACGAAACATCACTAACAACAATTTCGTGTTCGTTCGTGTGGTTTCATGGATCGTTTGTTCTACAGACCTAACATCAAAATAGGCATCGAATATCAAAAGGTTCGTCAGTTTCATGTTGAACTGTGATTTGAACGCAAGAATCGGATAGATTCAACAAGCTAATACCACTTAACATGCCCGCAGGTTGGAGTTGTCTTAACAGTGGAACCTTCTGGAGGTGTTACGATGAGCGCGATGCTAAACGAGCAAATCAGGATGTGGAAAGACGATCAGGAAAAACTCTGGCAGGCTGTAATGACCAAAGACACAAGGTTTGACGGAGTCTTTGTGTTTGCGGTTAGCTCAACAAAGATCTACTGCAGGCCCTCATGCCCTTCGCGCCGCCCACATCGCGCACGCATCAGCTATTTTCGTTTGCCGGAAGCCGCCGAGCAGGCAGGCTTTCGTGCTTGCCGGCGTTGTCATCCGAAACGAATAACGTCAACCGATCCCCAGATTGAGATGATTCAGCGAGCTTGCCGGTACATCGAGAGGCAGGATGAAACTTCGGTAACCCTCGCGGACCTTGGGGAGCACATCGGTATTAGTGCCTTTCATTTGCAGCGTGTTTTCAGAAAGGTCATGGGAATCACGCCGCGACAATACGCTGATGCGTGCCGGATTGGAAAATTCAAGGCCCGCGTGCGCGAAAGTGGCTCGGTAGCCGGTGCGATGTACGACGCCGGCTTCAGCTCGAGCAGCAGATTGTACGCCAGGGCTCCGGCCGAGCTGGGCATGACGCCGGCAACCTACGGTCGTGGCGGGCGTGGCGCTATTATCAACTACACCATCGCCTCGTGCTCACTTGGTCTCTTGCTGGTCGCCGCAACTGAGCGCGGTGTGTGCGCAGTCAAACTCGGCGATTCCGACGCCGCATTGGCCGCCGACTTAACCAGAGAATACCCGGCTGCCGAGATAAGTCGCGCCGACTCGATGCTGAGAGCACCGGTGGATAACCTTTTGAATTATCTCTCGGGCAGGCAGCCTGATCTCCAGTTGCCTTTAGACCTTCAAGCGACAGCATTTCAATGGCAAGTGTGGGAAAACCTGCGCGCCATACCTTATGGGGAAACCAGGTCATATGGTGAGGTTGCCAAAGCGATGGGCCGACCTACCGCCGTGCGCGCGATCGCCAGGGCCTGTGCCACTAACCCGGTGGCCCTGGTCATTCCCTGCCATCGCGTGATTCGCGAAGACCAAAGTCTGGGCGGTTATCGCTGGGGTCTGGAACGGAAGGCCGCCTTGCTGGAGCAGGAGAAGGAGCGCAAGGGCTACCGTAAGTAAGAAGTTCAATAAAGACGGGGAGCGGTCGTGGCAAGACTCTGCGCACAAGCTGCGCGAGAGGTCTTCGACGCGTAGCGGCGTCATGAATTTAAGCCCACCTTTTCAAAGCTGGGGAAACGTTACCTTGACTGTCCGCGTCCGCTAGTGCCTGTCTCCAAAATTAGCTGACAATCCGTCGCGCGAGGAATCAGTAGCAAGGTTAGTTCATGTTCTAGTTGCTAGGAATGTTGTTAACACCGGAACTCCAATCCCGTAGGGATGGAATGTTTATAGACCATTGGCCTGAACATTGTACTCAAAAGCTCTTACACACAGACACGCAGGCATGCTGCTTCCAACTCACTCTACCGTCACGGACTTCGCCAAATTCCGAGGTTGGTCAACATCGCAGCCGCGACGCACGGCGATGTGATAAGCCAGCAGTTGCAAAGGAATGATGGAGAGGATTGGCGAGAGCAGGTCACTCGAAGACGGAATCTCGATCACATGGTTCGACTCTCCCGCGGACATTGTGTCACCTTCAGTTAGCACCGAAATCACTATACCTTCTCGCGCTTTTACTTCGACAATATTGGAATGCGTTTTCTCATATCGAAGTTCCGAAGCACGGTTGCCCTCTTCGCGCGTGTTGATGAAAAGCACCGGCAACCGCTCGTCAATCAGGGCGTTGGGGCCGTGCTTCATCTCGCCGGCAGGATAGCCTTCCGCATGAATGTAAGAGATCTCCTTCAACTTAAGGGCGCCTTCCAGCGCGACCGGAAAATTGATTCCGCGCCCGAGGTAGAGAAAGTCTGTGCAGCGGAAAAATTCTTTCGAAAGTTCTTCTAGCTCGTCAGATTCGTTCAACAGGTGCTCAAGTTTCACCGGCAATTCCGCCAACTGTTGCGCGTGGTGTTGGGCCTGTTCCGGCGTGAGTGCCCCACGCAGCTCGCCCAAATAAAGGCCGAGCAGATACAAGGCGATCATCTGCGAGGTGAAGGCTTTGGTGGAGGCTACGCCGATTTCCGGCCCCGCGTGAGTGAGGATCGTGCCATCTGCTTCTCGCACGATCATCGAACCTTGCACATTACATATCGCCAACACCTTCGCCCCAAGTTCTTTTGCTTCACGCAGGGCGGCTATGGTGTCCGCGGTTTCTCCGGATTGGGAGATCACCAGCAACAAGGTGTTTTCATCCATCACCGGATCGCGGTAACGAAACTCAGACGCGTAATCGACATCAACCGGAATTCGCGCGAGTTGTTCGATCATGTACCTGCCGGCCAGCCCGGCATGCCATGATGTGCCACACGCGGCAATCTTAATCGAGCTGAAACGCTGGAAGTCAGCTTCGGTAAGGTTCTGCATTTCATCGAGAAAGACCCGCCCGGAGTCCAGCGAGATGCGGCCCTGAACTGTGTCACGCACCGCGCGCGGCTGCTCATAAATCTCTTTGAGCATGAAGTGCTTGAAACCACCTTTTTCGGCCATGATGGGATCCCAGGTGATCCTCTGAATGACCGGCTGAACAGAGTTGCCATCAAAGTCTATGACCCGGACAGCATCCTTCGTGAGAATGGCAATTTCACCGTCACCGAGGAAGAAAACGTCGCGCGTATGCTGCAAAATTGGCGGAATGTCCGAGGCAACGAAGTATTCGCGGTCGCCCAGGCCGATCACCACGGGCGGGCCCTGACGGACAGCAATGATAGTGTCAGGCTCCTCGGAGTTGATGATGGAAAGAGCAAAGATCCCACGCAGTTCCAACGTTGCCTCACGTACTGCCTTTTCAAAGCTATCACCACGTTTTAGACATTCCTCAATCAGGTGGGCGATGACTTCCGTGTCGGTTTCGGTTACGAACTGGTGGTCATCGTTGCGCAGTCGCGCTTTGAGTTGCAGATAGTTCTCGATGATGCCGTTGTGGACGACTACAACACGGCCGGTACAGTCGCGATGGGGATGCGCATTCTCTTCGGTCGGACGGCCGTGAGTAGCCCAGCGGGTATGGCCAATTCCATAAGTCCCGTCGAGGGGACTTAGCCGGATAGCTTCCTCGAGGTTCCGTAATTTACCCTCGGCGCGGCGAATCGAAAGATCATGGGTCTCATTGACTACCGCAATTCCCGCGGAATCGTAGCCGCGATATTCTAGCTTACGCAGGCCATCGATGATCAATGGCACTACCTGTTTATTACCAACGTAACCGACAATTCCGCACATAAGTTCTCCCGAGTGACAAGTGATAGGTGATAGGTGACGGGTGATAGGCGACAAGATGTTAAACTGTCACCCATCACCTGTTACTTGTCACGCTTCTTAAGTTTCTTCTTCACAACCGCGGGAACTCCAGCGACAAGAGAATCCGGAGGGACATCCCTGGTGACAACCGAACCCGCAGCGGTCATCGAACCACTGCCCACAGTGACGGGAGCGACCAGCAGCGTATCCGAACCAATCTTAACGTTGTCCTCGATGACCGTTTCGTGCTTGTTCTTACCGTCGTAGTTGCATGTGATCGTGCCGGCGCCGATGTTTGTTTGCTCACCAATTGTCGCATCGCCGAGATACGTAAGATGCATCGACTTTGAACCCCGTCCAACACGCGACTTCTTGACTTCGACAAAGTTTCCAATCGCCGAACCCTCTTCCAATCGCGTATTCATACGCAAGTGGGCAAACGGGCCGACTGTGCAGTTTGAGTCGATCGTTGAATCCACGATCACGCAATGGTCCTTGATAACTACGTTGCCGCCGATCTTTGAATTTGTAATTCGACTTCCGGACCGAATCACACATCCGTCCCCGATGACCGTGTCTCCTTCGATCAACACGTCAGGATAAATCACACAGTCGTGACCAATCCGTGCCTCGGCGCTGATATAGGCGTGAGAGGGATCGATAAAAGTTACGCCCTCCATCATCAGACCGCGAATGGTGCCGCGTCGTAGCAAATTCTCGAACTCGGCGAGGTCGGCGCGGGTATTGATGCCGGAGACCTCACGCGCGTCTTGATGGAGATAGATGGCAATCTTTTCCTCACCGGCAGTAAGAATCGCAGGCACGTCCGTCAAGTAGTATTCGCCTTGCTGGTTGGCCGGCTTAACCTCATTCAGGGCAAGGAAAAGCTTGGCCGTCTCGAAGCAATAAATGCCCGAGTTGATCTCGCGAATGAGCCTCTCTTCCGGGGTCGCATCCTGCTGCTCAACGATTCGAGCGAAACCCTCACTCACGTCCCGCACCATTCGGCCATAGCCAGTCGGGTTCTCCAGCTTGACGCTTAGAATCGAACACGCCGCACCGGTCGAGCGATGATAGTCAACAAACGTCTTCAAAGTTTCAATGCGTACCAGGGGAACATCGCCGGATAAGACAAGCAAGGTCGAGTCTGAATTCTGCAGCGCCTCGCCTGCGGACATAACCGCGTGGCCCGTACCCCGCTGCTGCTTTTGTGTGACGAACGCCGCAGCGTTAGCATCACTAGCAAGCTCCCGGCGAACTGCCGTCTCGACCTCGGCCGCCTGATGTCCAACAACTACATAGATTCTCTCGGGACCTAACGCCTGGGCCTTGCGGGTAACATGCGCGATCAGCGGGTGGCCGCCCAACTCATGGAGCACTTTCGCCTTTTGGGACTTCATGCGAGTTCCCAATCCGGCGGCAAGGATTAGCACATTAAAGGGACGTTGTTGTTCCTGGAGACTCAATCGAGGTTCTTTCTCAGTTATGATGAAACAGCCGGTTGTGCGACAGCTTGTTGCCCGCAGGCGATTACCACGCTAGCCAAGCTCTCGGAATCGTGTCGCGCCTTTTCACCCTCAGCAAGAAGCTCAGCGCGGACAACCTCGGTAGCGCCATTTATGACCTTGTCAATGGCGTCCTCTTCCAATCCGATCTGGTTTGCACCTTCGGCCGCGTACCGCCGCCGCTGTTCTTTGCTAACGGGCTGGCTGTTTACGATAACGAAATCAAAGTGAATCTCGGGAGCATACTTCTTAACCATCTCGAGATGCTGGCGCGCTGTGTAGCCGTTCGTTTCACCAGGTTGCGTCATTAGGTTGCAGATGAATATCTTCGTCGCCTGGGCATCTCCAATGGTCTGAGCCATTCGTGCTACCAGGAGGTTAGGCAGTATGCTGGTGTAAAGCGAACCGGGACCGACCGTAATTACATCGGCTGTTCTAATAGCGCCTAGCGCTTCTGGCAGCGGAAGACACTGTTCGGGTTCCAGCCGTAATGAGCTGATGGCGGAGCGCGACGCCGTAATCTGCGTTTCGCCCCGAACCACTGTGCCGTCCGCCAGTTCGGCCACCAGGCGCACGTCGTTGATGGTCGCGGGGTAGATGTGGCCCTTGCTGGCCAGCACCTCGGAGGAAAGCCTCACGGCCTCGACAAAGTCACCCGTGACTTCCGTTAGAGCCGCCAGAAAGAGATTGCCGAAACTGTGGCCTCCGAGCGCCCCGTCGCCGCGAAACCGATAACGAAACAAGCGAGACAGCAGAGTAGAATCTTCCGACAGGGCGATCATGCAATTACGAATGTCGCCAGGGGGCAGCATCTGGAGTTCATCGCGCAAACGGCCCGAACTTCCGCCGTCGTCAGAGACAGTGACGATTCCCGCGAGGTTCTCAATCCAAACCCCGTCGTCGTGACGCTTGCCTACCCGTTGCTTCAAACCCGCAAGTAGAGTTGAGAGCCCTGTGCCGCCGCCTATGGCAACGATTTTCAGACCCTTCTCATTGTCGGGTGGATAATGCAAGTTCGGATTTCCTTTGAGGTGGCGCGCACTCGCGTTTTTGGGCATTGGAATCATACCTAAACGACGAATGCTTTCCAACTACCTAACAATAGGTTAGGAAAGGAGGTTCAGGCGGGCAAAATGCTACGGTCGCGGCTGAAAGACCAGTTTATCGAAGTCCGGGTCATTGCGTAATGAGGTCAAATCATGATCGTGCTGTGCGCGAACGCGCAGGTTTGGTTGAAGATCCAAAGCGCGCTGAAGAGATTGCAACGCGAGATCTACCGAGCCCAGACGAGCTCGAGTTGCCGCCAACCCATAATGAATATGAGCTGCCTCGGGTTCTCGCTTTAGAGCTCGCTCAAACATCTCCTGCGCGGCTACATATTCCCCGCGGTTGAGTTCAATGACACCACGGTCGTAAAGAGAGTCAGCATCGCGAGGAAGGATGTTCTCAGTGCGGAGACGGGCCTCGGCAATAGCCAGATAAGTTCTGGAGCGGGCTGCCACCTCCGAAACCTGCGAATATTTGTCTAGGAGAGCGCGAAACTGATTGCGTGCTTCGCCGAATCGGCCGTGTGTAAACTCTCGATGAGCTCGTTCGAAAGCCATCAAAGCGGCAGACTCATCAACCGTGGGCTGGCGGCGGGGTGGTGGCGCTACCGCGGCGGGTCGTTGCGCGCGGACAGCTGCGAGCTTTTGAGTCTTTTTGACTCCCGGGACCACTGCCTTCTTCAGACGAGTTACGCCAGCTTTGGACTTTATCGGTGACCGCGCCGCCATTCCCTTTGAGGTTTTTGGCGTTTTCTTTTGCGAGGCAGTGGGCGTGCGCTTCGCTAAAGGTTTCTTAGCTTTGGATGCTGCGGATTTAGGTGTTCGAGACTTGGAGAGTTTACGGGTTCCAGGTTTTGCCGAGGCTGCCCTTTTGGCCTTGGGCGGAATGGACTTAGTCTGAATTGAGCGCCGCCCTTTGACAGAAGACTTGGTTGACCGCGTTGGCGTTCGCGATGTCGATCGTCTTATGCCTTTGGTCACAGGGCTACTCATTCAAAAAGATTAAACTGATTAGGTTAGGTCGGCGCTTAAAAGGGGCCGCAGAAACGGGCGGAAGCTTAACACAGCTTCGCTTGTAAATCAACGTAAAAAGGGGAGTTGCGGGCACCCTTTAACTCGCGAACCACGCCTTCTCCAGTCGCGCGTGGCCAACAAAGAATAACACTTGTACGACATTGTTGGCTGTGGTAGAGTGCCCAAGGCTCATTGGCGTCCACTCACCTTCAGGGTTAAGCGCGAGGGAGCTCCCTTGAGAAGCGCTTAGACACCGATATCTTTCAATATCAGGCCCGGTTTAGAACAGCACCCACCTTGCGGCTTGCTCATACTATCCAAAGAAAGCTGTATTAATGCCAGACACTCCAATCCTGTTGCGTGAACAGCAGTACCATCAAATCAAGGCTGTCTTGGCTCGTCTGCGGATGGATTCTTCAGCCAAGGTGGTCTTCCTCATTGATAAAGATGGGCAGGAGATAGCCTCACAGGGCGAAGTGGGGAGTCTTGACACCACCAGCCTGGCCTCACTGGCAGCGGGCAATGTCGCCGCGACGGGAGGCATGGCTCAATTGATTGGCGAGAAAGAGTTTCCCACCCTTTCGCACGAAGGTGAACGAGAGAGCATCCACATCTGTGTCATCGGTCGGCTTTTGCTCATGGTCGTCTTTGATGAACGCTCCAGCCTTGGTCTCGTGAAGCTGCGTAGTAGGCAAATCTCAAGTCAGCTGGCCACCATGTTCGAAGCGATCGCCGAGGCTAGTAACGAGGACCTCGACTCCCCGTTTGCGGGAATCACGGACGAAGACATCGACAGTCTCTTCAATTAAGAAAACACGACTATGACTTTTATCAACTACGCATCAAGGGAGATCAACTGCAAGATCGTATACTACGGCCCAGGACTCTGTGGTAAGACGACCAACCTCCAGTACATCTTTGATTCGACAGCTCCCCAAGCGCGAGGCAAACTGATCAGTCTCGCCACCGAGACGGATCGGACACTGTTTTTTGATTTTATGCCCCTCGAACTGGGAACGGTCCGAGGCTTCAAAACGCGCTTCCACCTGTACACCGTGCCCGGGCAGGTCTTCTATGACGCTTCCCGTAAACTAATCCTCAAGGGGGTGGACGGCGTTGTATTTGTGGCCGACTCGCAAGAAGAACGCATGGATGCGAACGTGGAATCGCTTTATAATCTTGAAGAGAATCTTCGCGCGCAAGGGTATGACCTCATGAAAATGCCCTACGTGCTCCAGCTAAACAAGCGCGACTTAGCTAACATTATTCCCACCGAGGATCTTGCCTTAGAGTTGCAACGGAAAGGTGAGCCGGTTGTCGAAGCCGTGGCTTCCTCAGGCGCTGGTGTTTTTGATACCTTGAAGGCAGTGGCCAAGCAAGTTTTGACAGAGCTTCGTAAAGGGTAAGCTAGCTGGCGTTAGTCGAACGATTTCAGCATCAACAGACCGTCCCCGCCATTCGAGTAGTACTTAGGCAGCCGCTGTGTGATGGCATATCCGAGGTTTTCGTAAACCTTCTGGGCAGCGGTGTTCAACGACCGCACTTCGAGTCTCACCAGCCGCACATTCCGGCGGCGGAAACCTTCTTCAACCTGCAGCATAAGCCGCTTTCCTAAGTGGCGACGCCGGTGTTCGGGCGCCACCCCGACGGTGGTTACGTGCCCCGTGTGGTCGGGTTCAACAAGTCCGATCACAAACCCGACCATGAACCCCCCGGACGTTACGGCGCGGTAGGAAACTGATTCCGGCGCGGTCAAGAGATATTCGAATGTTTCGCGGCTGTAGGCTTCTCCGTCCACGAAACAACGTTGGTCAAGGTGCCAGCATTCGTCGAGCTGGGAAATGGTAAGTGGTCGCACGTCGTACCTGCTTCCCACACTTGGGACCAGAGCCGGCTCCGGCTGAGGCCGAGGATAGCTATCTGATAGCGTCGGTTGGGTCCACCATCGAGTACGAAATTTTTTAAGTACAGCCATCTTAGGAGTGTCCGTTTGCTGCTCTTAGTCTAACATCATCGTTTTCAGAATCACTAGATCAGTAACATGCAGTCGCCGTAACTGTAAAAGCGATAGCCTCGAGAGACAGCGTGACGGTATGCCTGGAGCGCGAAATCGCGACCCGCGAAGGCGCACACCAGGAGCAGCAATGATGACCGGGGAAGATGAAAATTGGTTAGGAGCGCATCAACAACACGAAACTTACAACCCGGTACAATAGTCAGGTCGGTTTTCGTTCGCGCAGGTTCAAGCTGTCCCCTGGCATTGACAGAAGATTCCAGCGCCCGAGCAGTGGTCGTTCCCACGGCTATGACGCGTCCCCCGCCCGCGCGCGCATCGTTTATCGCGCTCGCAGCCTTCTCGCAAAGCTCGAACTCTTCAGAGGCGACGTGATGCTGAGCGATATCATTTACACGCACTGGCTCGAAGGTTCCGTACCCAACATGAAGGGTGATCTCAATAACTTGAGCGCCACGGGCCAACACTCGGTCAAAAACTTGTGGAGTAAAGTGCAGACCAGCCGTGGGTGCGGCAATGGCGCCTTGATGGCGAGCGAAGATGGTTTGATACCGCTCGCGATCTGCCAGGGATACTCCAGCGAGGCGGCTAATATAAGGGGGAAGTGGTGTTTCGCCTACTTTTTCCAGAATGGTTTCCCATGGTCCTTCGTACTCAAAACGAAGTTGGCGGAGGCCATTTCCTGGAGCATCAAGCACGTCGGCCCGCAATTGCGAATCACCAAACTTCAGGCGAGCGCCTTGCGGTAATCTAGCCCCGGGCTTTACTAGCGCTTCCCAGACTGACGGTCCACGCTCACCCAATAGCAGGACTTCCACCCGACCACCCGAAGGATCGCGCTGACCAATCAAGCGGGCAGGGAAAACGCGGGTGTTATTGATTACGAGCACGTCGTTGTCGCGAATATAGTCAGGCGCAGTTGCAAAGTTCGTATCAACCCAGGTCTTCTTTCCCCGGTCCACTACCAGCATCCGCGAGGCGTCGCGACGCGGCAGAGGTTCCTGCGCGATTAGCTTTTCCGGAAGGTCGTAATCAAATTCCGAGATATGCATAGGGCAAAGTAGTCCAAGCGGTCTCACTCAGGAGTAGGAAGCAGGAGCGGGAACAGAAGCGGGAACAGGAGCAGGATAGTGAGGGTGCTCCCTATGGAACACCGCGGTAAGCTGGGCTCCGAACAAGAGAATCAAACTTGAAAAATAGCTCCAGGTTAGAACCGCAACCACAGCTCCCACTGAGCCGTATATCTGATCGTAACGAAAGTAATTCACGCTCCAGGCAAACATGTATTTCGCCAACTCCCACAAGAGACCGGCGAAAAGTGCGCCCGGCAGAGTGTCACGCAAACTCACTTCCGCCTTGGGCAGGAAACGATAGACCACGATGAAGAGAGCCACGGTGACCAGGTAGCTTAACGCCGCGAAAATCGCTTGCCAGAAAACACTACCCACTGACATGAGGATCGGATAACGAGCCATCTGCCTGGGAGAAAGGTTGCCGGCTATTTCTCGTAGCCCAACGACGGCCGAAGTGATCAGCACTGACAACGCTAGCAGCAGTCCGACGATTCCGATCATGCCAACGGTTATGGCGCGACCATGCCAGAAAGCGCGGGAGGTTGCTCTCCAAATGCGGTTTAAAGCCCGTTCGATCACCGCAAACACCCAGGAACCGGCCCACAGAACAACTAGGAAACAGGTAATAATCACGCCCGGGCCCACGGTGTTCAACGAGCGAATAGTCTCTCGTAAAAAGGTTCGCGAACCGGGATAAACGTCGACCGCGCGATTAAGGAGGTCCGCCGCCGCTGCGATCTGATTGCTTGTGGCGAGCAGCAACAAAAGCGCCGGGAAAAGAGCCATCAGACCGAAATAACTCATCGCCGCGGCAGAAGTGAATAAGTCGTTCTCGTGAAATTGATGGAGGGAGTGACTGAAGATTGAGCGCCACGGCCCACGATTTACCACGCCGAACGAGTGACGAGAGAACGAAGAAAGTCTTCTCATGTGAGCTAAATCCCGATCATTTCAACAATGGATTTAACACCCTACCAAAATCTTCAATGAGAATCGAACAGGCTGGGTTTGTGGGGGGTGGAAGGACTAACGCCAAAATGATCGTAAGCCCGTCTGGTTGCCATACGCCCGCGGGGAGTGCGGTCAAGGAAGCCAATCTGAATTAAATAAGGTTCAATAATCTCCTCGATCGAATCCTTCTCTTCGTGAATGGAAGCGGAAATCGTTCCCAAGCCAACTGGCCCGCCCTCAAACTTCTCGATGATTGTCATGAGCAGCTTGCGGTCCATCTCGTCGAGACCGAAGGTGTCTACCTCCATGCGGTTGAGCGCATCCTGGGCGATGTCCTGGGTGATGCGGCCATCGTAATCAACCTCGGCGTAGTCGCGAACGCGCCGAAGTAAGCGGTTGACAATGCGCGGCGTACCTCTTGACCGTCTGGCAATCTCGCGGGCCCCCTCGTCGTCCATTTCTACGCCCAGAATCTCCGCCGATCGTTTGCAAATCACTTCCAGGTCCTCGTGCGGATAGAAGTCCAGATGAAATACGATGCCAAAACGCCCCCGTAAGGGAGCCGTGAGCAAGCCCGCGCGAGTCGTTGCTCCAACCAGGGTAAACTTTGGCAATTCCAATTTGATGGACCGGGCCCCGGCGCCCTGGCCGATGAGTAAATCCAGGTTGTAGTCCTCCATCGCCGGATACAGTTTTTCTTCGAGGGCCGGAAGTAGGCGGTGAATCTCGTCGATGAAAAGCACATCGCCTTCCTGCAGATTGGTTAGCAGGGCGGCAATGTCGCCTGCCTTTTCAATTGCAGGTCCAGCGGTCGACTTCATCTCAGCACCCATTTCGTTCGCGATGATGTTGGCGAGGGTCGTTTTGCCGAGACCTGGGGGCCCCGTTAACAGCACGTGGTCCAGAGCCTCTTTGCGGCCCAGGGCGGCTTTCATGTAAATACGGAGGTTCTCTTTGACCTGACGCTGTCCAATGTACTCAGAGAGCCGGGTGGGGCGCACCGTCAGTTCAAACTGTCGCTCGTCGTCGTTCGGATTTCCGTCACGCACTCGGGCTGGTTGCTCTGTTGACATGTTTGTATGCGATCATCCTTTCGCGAGTTTGCGAAGACTTTGCCGCAAGATTGACTCCACCGACACTTCGCTACCTTCGCTGAGGGCCCCGTTGACGGCTTTCTCAGCGGCGCTGCGTTGATATCCGAGATTTAGCAGGGCGGAAAGCGCGTCGGAGCGTGCTGAATCCTCTGTTGGTCGCGCTGCCGCTTCGGGCTGACCGCCTAACTCTTCTTCCAACTGAGGTGACGAAAGCGAAGCGACCTTGTCCCGCAGTTCCATCACCAGCCGCTCCGCGGTCTTTCTCCCAACCCCGGGGATCAAAGTCAGCCGAGCCAGATTGTTAGTACGGATTGAAGCGATCATCTCGTCGGCGCTCATGCCCGAAAGCAAGGTAATACCCAGTTTCGGGCCGATCCCACTGACCGAGATTAGACGCATGAAGAGCTCGCGTTCGCGCGCGCTTTTGAAACCATAGAGTTGCAGCGCGTCTTCGCGGACGTGCGTGTAAATGCGGAGCTGAACACTCGCGCCCGGCTCCTCCAATTCGTAAAAAGTTGAGATGGGAATAGTGACTTCATAGCCGACGCCGGCGACGTCGAGTATTACCGAAGTCGCCTGTTTTGAAAGTAGTGTGCCGGAGAGACGTGCAATCATTGACGAACAGGATAAACCCGATGCGGGCAAGTTTCGTTAAAACGCACGGGATTGTAATTGATGCTCCCGCGATTGAGCAACGCACTTCTGAAAGTCATGCCCTTACCATTCATCTCGCATTAGGGATATACTTCCACCAACAGGGCCTTAATGAAGTCAGAGAAAATCTCAGAACTCACAACTAATCGACTCAGCGTTTACCTGCGCTGTTTGAATACGCTCTCAGCGGCGGGAATCAAGACTATTTCATCGCAGGAGCTGGCCGAGCAGTTCAATCTCAATTCCGCGCAAATACGCAAGGACCTGGGTTACTTCGGTGAGTTTGGCGTGCGCGGCGTCGGTTACTTGGTTGAGGAATTGCAGGCGAACATCACCGTCATTCTTGGTCTGGATAATCCTCATCGGGTCGCAATCATAGGGACCGGAAGATTGGGTACGGCTCTGGCCAACTATCACGGATTCGAAAAATCGAATTTCAAAGTAGTGGCACTATTTGATAATGACGCCTCAAAGATTGGCCAACGGCTGGGCAGCGGCGAGGTTCTGGTGCACGATGTAAAGAAAATTGCTCGGATTGTTAAAGATGAGAGGGTCGACGTCGCAGTTATTGCCGTTCCCGCTCGAGCAGCGCAACGAGTCTTGAATCAGGTGATGGCCGCAGGGGTGAAAGCGGTGCTCAACTTCGCGCCGGCATCGCTCAGCGCCCGTCTGGGAGTGAAAGTCAAAACCGTAGATTTAACAACTTCGCTGGAATCACTATCGTATTTCCTCGCGCGCCCGCAGGCCAGCGTGGTCACCAATGCGCGCCGCAGCAATAACTTTGAAGATGCTTTTGAACGGAAGGAACAAGAACTCTAACAGGCACTTGCGAATCAATGGATGAGAAAAGCGCTCGACGCGAAATAGTTCAGATCGGAAATCTGATGTACGAACGAAGTTACGTCGTTTCTTCCGACGGCAACATCAGCGTGCGCCTGGACGACGGCCGCATTGTCGCGACCCCGACAATGACATGCAAAGGGCGCATGACGGAAGCCTGTCTGGCGCTGACCGACGCCGAGGGCAAGTCGCTGACTGATCGGAAAGCTTCCAGTGAGTTGGCAATGCACCTGTTGATTTATCGGGAACGGAGCGACATCAAGGCGGTTTGCCATGCCCATCCACCCCACGGAACCGCGTTTGCGGTCGCCGGGCTGGCGATTGATCAGCCGATACTGTCCGAAGTGATTTTGACGCTCGGTTGCGTACCGTTGGCTTCCTACGGAACGCCTTCGACTGACGAGTTGACCGAAGCGATGCGTCCGCTGGTGAAATACCATAACGCGCTGCTGATGGCCAACCACGGCGCCGTCGCGTACGGCGCTGATTTGTGGCAAGCATTCGATCGTCTGGAGACGCTCGAGCATACGGCACGAATTGCGATCCTGGCGCGGATACTCGGAGGCTCAAAAAACCTTCCGGCTGCCGCAATCGAGAAACTAATTAATGTGCGGGAAGCCGCAGGTTATTTGGGTAAAGGGGCACGCTGTCAGGCCTGTGGCTATCTTCACGAAACGCAGCTCGCGTGTCCGTCCGGGGATCGGCCATCAACAGTGTTTCGTGGCACCTCGGAAAACGGTTCCGGGAAGATCGCACTAACGCGAGAAGAGCTGGTTGAACTCTTATCGCAGGCGGTTAGTCGAAGTGACTCGTGAATGGTAAATGGTAAATGGTAGTGATGAGTAGTAAGGTTGAGACGATTTACCATTTACGATTTACCATTTACCCGACTAGAGGAGAATAGCAGATGCCACAAGAAGCGCTGGGCATGGTTGAAACAAAAGGACTGGTGGCGATGATTGAAGCAGCGGACGCGATGGTCAAAGCTGCAAACGTCACGCTCATCGGCTATGAAAAAATCGGCGCCGGCTTTGTAACCGCCATCGTCCGTGGCGATGTTGCCGCAGTCAAAGCGGCGACGGATGCCGGAGCTGCAGCAGCACGTCGCGTCGGCGAGCTGGTTAGCGTGCACGTAATCCCACGGCCGCACGGCAGCGTCGACGAGACACTTCCCATCGGCCTCAGCCGCGGCTAGGCATGATCATCGCGCGCATCCTCGGCACCGTCGTCTCCACCCAGAAGGACGAACGGCTGGTTGGGAAGAAGCTGCTCATTGTTCGTCCCGTGAATGTAGATGGAACGGACACTACCGGCTACGTGGTGGCCGTCGATACAGTGGGCGCCGGTTTTCATGAGCGGGTCCTGGTAGTTGCCGGCTCCAG
>JALZJF010000239.1 GCA_030859905.1 Acidobacteriota bacterium | reverse complement strand
CACCACGATAACGGGGCTAACTACCAGATTCAGCGTCTTACGCTTCACCTCGCAACCTTTGTTCAACTCCGCCTTTCTCCGCCACCCTTAGGGGTAGAGTTTCCGCTCTGGCTCTTTCGATTGCCAGCCGGGTTCCTAGTTACTCCTTAGCTGGCGTTACACGCTTCGACGAACATATGGGATGGTTGACTACTCCTTTCCCAGGGGGCTACCCTCCCCCTTGAACTTGAACCATTTCCAGGTCCCCTGTCATTTCGTGGATCGTATTACTGCTTCTACTGATCACACTACTTTTTTCAGCGACCTGCTAGGTTGGTGGAATTGCTCAAACAGCGAGAAACTGCGGTCTTGCTCCGGGACACCAAAGCACGACGGAAAAATGAAACCAGGAATGACATCGTAGACGTGGGCCAAATTGCATCAGTACCGCGTTGGCGCGTTTTCTGCGCTATCGATCTACCCGAACAAGCACGCGAGCGGATTATCAATCACGCCGCACGCCTGCGAGCCGTGGGTCAAGCGGCTCAAGCGAGTTGGAGCCGCGAAGAAAACATGCATCTAACTCTAAAATTTCTGGGTGGGATACAAACCTCCAGACTAAGCAACCTCTCGAATGCAGCGACGCGCGCAGTCGCAGACTTCTCACCCTTTAAAATTACCGTCGAGGAAACCGGAATGTTTCCCAAACACGGTGCACCACGCGTCTTATGGATCGGCGTCAAAGATAATTCAGGAAAACTCAGCGAGTTGCACAATTGTCTTGAGCACGCCTGTGCCAGGGAGGGTTTCGCCAGGGAAGAGAGACCGTTTCACCCTCACCTGACGATCGCGCGACTGCGGAAGCCGCAAGGCGCGCGTACCCTGGCAGTTGCACATAGGGAGATGCGGTTTGAACCTGTCGCCGTAGCTGTTGCAGAGTTATTGGTGATCAGAAGTGAACCTGGCGGTGCGGGCTCCAGATATTCAGTAATCTCAACACATCGGCTGGAGGCATGATCATTGCCGATTGCCAATTGCCAATTGCCGATTGGTGTAATTGGCACGGAGAATGGCGTTCGTTTGGCCAGTGGTTGTTCGAGCGGACAAAGACCAATTGGCAATCGGCAATCGGCTATTGGCAATGGGTTAGGTCGGCAGTTGCCGCGGCTTTGGAGGCGGAGTCTCACCACTCTTTTCGCCGGTTTGAGAGAACACTTCCTTGATTGCCCCGACGCTCGATAGCATAGCCGAGGTTTCGACCGGCATGAAGATCACCTTAGAGTTATTACTTCGCGTCATGTCTCTCAAACTCTCGATATAACGTGTCGTGATCAGGTATTGCGCCGGATCGCCGGTCCCGATCGCCTGGGAGATGCGCGTGATCGCTTCTGACTCCGCCTCGGCGGTGCGCAAACGCGCCTGTGCCGCACCCTCCGCCTGAAGTATCGCCGACTGCTTGTCGCCCTCAGCCCGGGTTACTGCCGCCTGCTTTTCGCCCTCCGCACGCGTTATGTTAGCCTGCCTATCGCCTTCTGCCTGCAACACCAACGCTCGGCGATTGCGTTCGGCGGTCATCTGCTTCTCCATCGTAATGCGCACGTCTTCCGGGGGGTTGATATTCTTTACGTCCACGCGCGTAACTTTCACCCCCCACTTGTCCGTCGCTTCGTCGAGAATAATTCGCAGTTTGGAATTAATTTGATCGCGAGAGGAGAGTGTGTGGTCTAAGTCCATCTCGCCCATGACCGCGCGCATGCCGGTAATCGTTAACTGCACGAGGCCGCCCACCAGATCATTAACCTCATAGACGGCTTTGATAGGGTCGGTAATTAGCCAATACACGACAGAGTCCACGTGAATTGTTACGTTGTCGCGCGTGATCACGGGTTGCGGAGGAAGATCGATGTATTGTTCACGAAGATCGATAGAAGTCATGCCGGGACGTGAGTTGGTCCAATAAATCGCGCGCGGACGGTCCAAAAAAGGAACCAGGATATTCAGCCCGCTGCTGGCTACTTTGTCGAACCGGCCGAGTCGCTCGACCAGCATAACCGTGGCCTGCGGGACTATCCTGATCGTTTTCGCCGCGATTACTAACAGCACAATCGCAATAAAACCGAGAAAGAAAAAGGTGAGCAGAACCTCCATTAGTTTGCCTCCGTGCCAGGTGATCCAAGGCGCCGAAAATAGATGATTGCTATTGGGACTATATCGGATCGGCGGCAGTCTTAGGAAGCGCAATACTAACCGACAAATGTAGTTAGTGGTCTTGGCTAGAAGAACGCAACTTTTCCGACGCAATTGAATTTAGAGCCCGCGAAGCGTGGCGAAACCATATCAGCCTGGGGCGTGAGCCCCAGGACAATCCCATTTTAGTTCCTAGCCCGCTTAAGCGGGCGGCAGCGGCAACAAAAGACATCGTTGATGAAGATTAACGCACGAACAAGATTATTGATCTGCTGTCGCCCGCTCCGCGGGCTGGTTGAATCTTATTTGTTCGTTGACCCTGGGGTTCCGCTGCGCTCCACCCCAGGCTCTACGCTTTCGCCCGCTATCGCGGGCTGGTTGAGCGGTTCAGCGCTATGGACAGCTCTCACTTGATCTGAAGCTCTTAAAGTTTGTCCGTAAAATCGAAAGCGAATCATAGTGTCTCGCATCATACTCCCTCACTTGATCTGAAGCTCTTAAAGTTTCTCCGTCATTCGCGGTGGCTGCCATCCGCCTAGTGCTTCTTCAACAATCGCCGCTGCGACCAATACGAGTTCTTCTGCAAAAGGCCGGCCCACAATCTGCACCCCAATCGGCAATCCTTCCGCTGAAACGCCCGCCGGCACGGAGACACTAGGCAGGTCGAAAACATTGAATGTCTGCGAGTAACTGAAAGCGCGGAAAGTGCTCAACGTTTTCCCGTCGATAGTTACCTTGAGGGTGTCATGTTTAAGGGCCGGCGTTGCCCCGACCGGAGCCACCAGCAGGGGAACTTGAGTCATCCATTGGTTTAGAGCCAACCTCAGACGATCGCGCTCCATCCAGACGTTGATGTACTCGTCAAGCGTCGGAGCAGGAGTATCGTCGGCAGTCTCGAGGCGCCAACTTACAAAGTCGCCGCCCTCTTCCTCCCGGCCCGTGTAAAGATTGCGAAGCTGTACAACAGAGGCTCGCGAAAACAACTTTAGCCAAAGTTCGTACCCACGTTCCAGGCCAGGCGGTCGACGTTGCTCCGCGATCAGCCCGGCATCATCTAAAGCACTTGCAGCACGTGCTACTGCAACACGGGTCTCTTCCGTGACGGGAGCAACGTCATCATCCGTATACCAGGCAACACGGCAACCACGCATCGCGGCGCTCCTGTTCAGCAAAGAGTCTGGAGCGAGTGGCCCCGGTGGCACGTTCGTCTCGCGAAGCGCGCCAAGCAGAAGTTGAAGATCTTCAGCGCGGCGCGCCATCGGACCAATCGCCGCCCCCAGCGAGTAGGGACCGATGCTGGGTGGAAATTGACCCGCGCCCGGAACGCTTCCCGTTGTCGGCTTCAACCCCGCGATGCCGCAAAAGTGTGCAGGGATCCGAATCGACCCTGCCAAGTCACTACCCAGCCCGCCGGCAGACATGCAAGTGGCGATGGCCGCGGCCTCTCCTCCACTGGATCCGCCTGGCGTGCGCGAGGTGTCGTGTGGATTGTTCGTCCTGCCGAAGACGGGGTTATCGGCCGTGTAATCCATCGCCATCTCGGCGGCGTTGGTTTTTCCGAGAATGATTGCGCCGGCCGTCCGGAGACGTGCGACTGAAGGCGCATCGACGCGCGGAATAAAGTGGGCCCGCACCACAGATCCGCTGGTGCTGCGCAAGTCTGCAGTTTCAATAGTGTCTTTTATCGTGATCGGCAAGCCATGGAGTGAACCAACAGTATCGCCGCGCATCAGAGAAACCTCGGCTTGGCGAGCCCGATCAAGAAGATCCGGAGCGATTGTGACGATCGCGTTCAGCGCCGGATTTAGTTTTTCAATACGATCCAGGTGGGCCTGGGCCAGTTCAACGGGGGACACTTGTTTGCCGATTATGAGTCGAACCAATTCGGATGCTGATAGATTTGTCAGTTCTTCTAACAGCGCGGTGTCTCCACAATCTGCTTCGTTTATGAACTCCCGAAATATAGCAAGCCGAAGGCGAACCAGACTACCTAATTTTCAGACGCTGGCTGCTCTCTGTTATCTTGCAGGGCGTCCCTCGGTGGGCGCCCGGCGTTTTTCCGCCACTCACCTCTATTGATTATCCACCATCACCGCCACAAGGGGTGCCCACAGAGGGACACCCCTACAAATGTGACGCGCGACTAGAACTGTAGGGCGTCCCTCCCTGGCTGGCTGCTATAGAGACAGTCAAAGCTCAGTGATCCCCGAAGGCGGCTCAAGCACCGGTAGTTCGCAGTCCACGTACCCGATTGGATTCGTTAGTTCTTGTACTTTGATCTTTGTACTCACATGTACCTATAATTTAGTTGCTCTGCATAATTTCTTATTCAGTTCGCCCGATTCAGGATCATTGTCCTTAATGCCAAAGCTTAGCGGGGAAGGAGTGCGTGCTTGGCGACTCATTTGAGCAGGACCTTCGTCTTGCGTAAGCTGCATCAGTTATCAGGAATAGTTCCACTCGGGATATTCCTGCTGGAACACTTTTACACGAACTCAAAAGCCATTGACGGACCGGCCTCCTTCAACAAGGCCGTTGGCGACCTGCAGTCAATCCCTTACATCCTTTTCGTCGAGATCGGTGGAATTTTTATTCCACTCATTTATCACGCCGTCTATGGACTAGTGATCACCATGGAGGCCCGACCCAATAATTTAAACTATCCTTATGCGCGCAATTGGTTTTACCTGATCCAGCGCATCACGGGCGTGGTTCTTTTCTTCTTTATCGCTTTCCATGTATTGAACTTCCGCTTCGGCATGATTCCAGGATTGAACACCATTTCCGTAGCCCACCGGCCGGATCTGGCCTTTGACATTGTTTCCCGAGAGTTTCGCATGGTGCCCATCTTTCTGATCTACATGGTCGGCATCACGGCAACCGTATGGCACTTCGCCAACGGCATCTGGTTGTTCATGGTCGACTGGGGCATAACTATCGGGGAACGCGCCCAACGTCTGACGGGCTACGCCTGCATAGCTTTCGGCATCGTGCTGCTGCTGGTTGGTATCAACGCAGCGGTCGCTTTCATACGCCCGGGCGGCTTATTGGGAGGTCTTCTCTAGAAGGATGGCGAGCCACGGGATCAAGATAGCAATCGTCGGCGGCGGACTTGCCGGTCTCGCCGCGGCGATGAAGATTGCGGAAGCGGGCCACGCTGTCGATATCTTCTCAGTCGTTCCGGTGAAGCGTTCCCACTCAGTTTGCGCTCAAGGTGGCATCAACGGAGCCGTCAACACGAAGGGCGAAGGCGACTCGACGTGGGAACACTTTGACGACACAGTCTATGGCGGCGACTTCCTCGCCAATCAACCTCCTGCCAAAGCCATGTGCGAGATGGCGCCCTCGATCATTTACCTCTTCGATCGTATGGGTGTCCCCTTCTCCCGAACACAGGAAGGATTGCTCGACTTCCGTCGCTTCGGCGGCACGAAGCATCACCGCACTGCCTTTGCCGGCGCTTCCACCGGCCAGCAGTTACTCTATGCCCTGGACGAGCAAGTGCGCCGCTTCGAGGTGGGGGGTAAAGTCAAAAAGTATGAACACTGGGAGATGATTTCCTTAGTCCTCGATGACGCCCAGGTGTGCCGTGGGCTCATCGCGATGAATTTGCAGACCCTGGAACTGAAAGCGTTTCCGGCCGATGCCGTGATCATGGCCACCGGGGGCCCGGGTCTGATCTTCGGCAAGTCAACCAACTCGATGGTCTGTACCGGCAGTGCAGTTTCTGCTTGCTATCAACAGGGCGCGCAATACGCTAACGGCGAGTTCATTCAGGTCCACCCAACCTCGATACCTGGCGAAGACAAACTGCGTTTGATGTCGGAATCTGCGCGCGGTGAGGGTGGCCGCGTCTGGGTTCCGCGACAGCCAGCCGATACCAGAGCGCCCTTGTCGATTCCTGAAAAAGAGCGTTGGTATTTCCTCGAAGAGAAATATCCGGCTTACGGCAATTTGGTTCCGCGCGACATTGCCACGCGCGAGATCTTTCAGGTCTGCATAGAAGGAAAAGGTGTCGGCGGCGACAATCAGGTCTATCTCGACCTGACCCACATTCCCGCTGAGACCCTCGACCGCAAGCTGGGCGCGATTCTGGAAATCTACGAAATGTTCGTGGGCGACGATCCGCGTCATGTGCCGATGAGGATCTTCCCTGGCGTGCACTATTCGATGGGCGGGCTCTGGGTAGATTTTAATCAGCGCACAAACATTCCCGGTCTGCTCGCCGCCGGTGAATGCGACTATTCAATTCATGGCGCTAATCGCCTGGGCGCGAATTCTCTCGTGAGCTGTGTTTTCGGCGGCTTTGTGGCGGCGCCGGCGGCCATCGAGTTCGCAAAGAACATTGAGCGCAATGACGCGGATGGTTCCCGCATTTACGAACAGGAATTGATGCGGCAGCGCGAAATCAATGATGCCTTGATTAAGCAGAGGGGAAAGGAGAATCAGTATGTGCTTCATCAGGAGATGGGCAAGTGGATGACGGACAACGTTACTGTGGTGCGCTACAACGATAAGCTAAAAGCGACTGACAACAAGTTGTTGGAGCTGAGGGATCGTTACCGGCGCATATCGATTAACGATTCGAACCTCTGGGCTACCATGGCCCTGCCTCACGCGCGTCATCTGGACAACATGCTGGAACTCGCGCGCGTGATTACGCTCGGCGCGTTAAATCGTAACGAGTCGCGCGGCGCACACTTCAAACCGGACTTTCCCGATCGCGATGACGAAAACTTTTTGCAGACGACGATTGCTGAGTATTCCGGTGAAGGGCCGGTGATTTCCTATGAGGCTGTCGACGTTTCGGTGATCACGCCTCGCAAGCGCGATTACAGCAGGGCCAAAAAGGACACGGCGAAGGCTTGAGCTGGAGAGCGAGATCTTATTTTATGGAGTGCGGTGGCAAGCGCAGCGCGACACCGCTTTGGATGGGTGGGTTGTCGCATAGAAACCAAAACGGTGTCGCGCAACTAAACGTCGCCCGTAAGCTCCGGAGGAGCCGGATGTTTATAGACACCGCAGCTAATGCAGAGACTGGAGCTCCGCAGGAGCGAAATGTTTTTCAGCGACGAGTTGGCGAATGAGCAACATTCCGCTCCTCCGGAGCTTAGATGAATCTGACCGAGTCTGTTTCTATAAATATTCCGTCCCTCCGGGACTAGCTTGAATGGGGCTCCAGGCCTGGTGTGTACGGCATCCGTGGTGAGCTTTTTCGCCATTATCATGTCCACAAACATACAAAGATCGTCCAACGCAAATCGTATTTCTCCCAAGTCTGTCGAGATTCATATCAGGCGCCGGGCCAATCC
>JALZJF010000237.1 GCA_030859905.1 Acidobacteriota bacterium | reverse complement strand
CAGGGTTTTTGACTCTTTCAGGAAAGATCAACTCCCACCGCAGTCCATAGTTAAGTGTCAGCTTCGGACTTGCTTTCCAAGTGTCCTGACCAAAGAAGAACCAGCGGCGCTGGTATTCCTTCGCATCCGTGGTTGTGCTTACGTACCGCTCGAAGTTGGTCACATCTCCGAGCAGGGCGGTTGCAATTCCCAGCCCACCAACAAAGGTGAGGTCTGGATTGATAAAAGCAGTTCGAGCTTCATTGAAATGCACCTGGCCGGCTCGATGCGCATCTGATGGTACCCGCAGGTTCTGAGCCCAACGGAGATCGGCGCCAAACCTGTAGGTATGGTCGCCGCTCAGCAGGGTCCAGTTGTTGGCAAACTGATATTGCTCTTCTTCTTGGGCGAGTGGGCAATTGCATCCATTGGGGTCAAGGGCAAAACCCAGTCTAGCGCCACCCGTTCCCTGTATATCAAAAAACGGCATGCCGGAAGAGAACTCATCAAGGTTGAGGCCCGGGATGCCAATATCTGTCGCAGGCGAGGTGCCGAAACCACCCGGCAACACATCCACTTTGTATTTGAAGTAGCCGAAGCGGAAGTCAGTAATTACCGTGGGGCTAACCACATAGTCAAAACCCGCTGCCCATGACTGATTACGAACTTTAGAGGTACCGGCAAAGCGAGCGCCGCTTAGACCCGGGCCCCCAAGAAGTTCGCCAAAAGCACCCGGTTTTGTTCTCTGGTACTTTGCGAAGCTATAGCGAGCAAATAGATGCAGATTCTTGCTCCAGTAATGATCGCCCCGGATATTGAACTGATCAGCATCGAAGTTGTCTGTGCCGGACGCGCTAAAGTTGTCATTTATACCCGGCCCATTCGGCGCCGGAAAAAGATTTATTAATCTCATTCCCTGCGGCGATATGCGATTAGCCGGTATGAGGTTGCCAGCGAAAGGCGTACGTCCCTGACCAGTAGTTGGATTCCCGGTCTGCGGGTCAAAAATCGGTCGCGGATACGCACTGAGATCGAAAAAGCCTGCACCATTAGGCTGCCGTGCAGCCAAAATTGGGACCGTAGTTCGCACCGAAGCGCCTTCCTTGCTACGCGTGCCCTGGTAATCGCCGAAGATGAAGCTTTTATCTTTAAGGAATCGCCAACCGAATGAGCCACCAAATTGACTCCAAAGGCTCTCTGGCAAAATCCTTCCCGTAACGGTATCGGGCACGCTCTGCGAAAAGGGATCCCGAGCTTGGAGGATATCGTTGCGGCGAAATATAAAGGCAGAGCCATGTGGGTCGTTCGACCCAGAGCGCGTTTGGGCTGTGACTACGCCAGCCGTGGCCATGCCAAACTCTGCGTCAAAGTTCTGAGTGGTTACTTTGGCCTCGCTGAGACCCTCAAGCGTCGGGTTGATTACGATGATACCTAAAATCGGATCCCGATTGTCGGTACCATCCAATTGATACGCTGTTCCACTGAAGTGTTGCCCGTTGACCATGGTTTGGGTCGAGCCTTGCGGGTTCTCGCTCGCTGCATGTTGCCAAGCGAGCTTTTGCGTGCCCGGCGAAGCCAATATAATTTCAGTAAAGTTCCGATTGAAGATCGGGAGCTCCTGAAGTTGCTTGCCGGTAAAACTGGTGGATACATCTGCGCGGTCGGTCTTCAGACCTAGCTCAAGAGCGTCGCCCGAGATTGTTACCGTCTCGGTTACAGCTCCCACTTCTAGAGCGACATCCGTCGTAGAGTCTACGTCAGCTCTCACCTCAACTTCCTGGACCGCAACCTTATGTCCCGGTTGTTCCACTCTAACTTGGTATTTTCCGGGAACAAGTGACCTGGCCTCGTAATTACCTGATTCATTGGTCGTAACGGTCCTGGAAATGTTTTTGGCGAGGTCAGTAACAGTCACTGTTGCGCCAACTATCTTAGCTCCCTGTGGATCAGTAACCGTCCCACTAATACTTCCATAGACGGCCTGTGCACGAGTATCTACGGCAATCGTAGCAACGAGTAACAGGCTAAGCAGGAATAACGCGACTTTGCTTCTGCGCATGACGTGCTCCTTGGAGATTGGCTTTTCAGCCGTTTACCACCAACTTGAAGGCCGCACCTGGAAAAATCAGTGCGCCGGCTTCGTATTTTTTTATTAGAGCAAAAAGGCGATGCAGTCCAGGGCCGCTGATTAGATCACTTCCTACGTACTCACGCAATTTAGACGCCGTTAGCGGTAAAGCTAAAGCTTGAATATCGAGACGCTGCAATTGAGCTTCATATAAAAGGAGTTGGAGCTTAGAAATACCGATCACTCGGGCGAGGGAAGACCTCAGCTACAGCCCGGCCATTGAATTCCTTACGAAAGTTTGGATTTAATCCAATTTTTTGATGTGCCGCGGAATAATACGCCTGGTCGAATGTCGACCCGCGATACCTCCAACTCTGGAAGTTGGTAAGATTCAGTGCTGAGAGTAAAGATCACGTAACCAGCGGCGTCGATGCGCGAAAGGCTACACCCGCTGGTTAGCCGAGTCAAGCGATATTCTTGCTGGGCAGTGTCATGGTCTAATCTCAGGGGCTGCCCAGCAGCTGGTTCAATTTTTTACTGTACTCATCAACATCCTTGCGCTGGATAACGAGCGTCGGAATGAGGATCGTTTTGCTATCTGGGACCGCTGACCGGTCGCCTCTCAGAATCTTGGCAGCCATCTGAACCGCTTGGTAGCCGTATTCAAACGGCTGCTGCGCCACGGTTCCGAAGATTGCCCCTTCTTTGATCCCGGCGAGGGTCTCTCGTTCGTCATCGAAGCAAACGATCTTGATATTGCCGAGCTTATTCTCGGGTCTTAGTGCTTGCAAAATCGCTGGGCCATTATAGGACCACAAGCCGACCATGCCGGCTATGTCGGGATACTTCTTCACTGTCTGATAAGCATTTTCCCTGGCGCGCGTTGGGTTTGCATCGTCGGTCATAAGATCAATGATCTCCACCTTCGAACCTTGCAGCGATTCCTTCAGTCCCTCAAATCGTTCCCGTGCGTTCTGCGCCTCGCTCCTCCCGACAAAGACCATGATCTTTCCACCCTGCGGAAGCGCTTTCTTGACGAGTTCCCCCGCTTGGCGCCCAGCGGCACGATTATCAGCCCCAAGGTAGAGCGCGCGATCGCTATCAGGGGCGTCGCTGTCATGGGTGATGACCAAAGCCCGCTTCGCCGCTTCGTTAATCACCGTCTTCTGACCCACCGGATCGACCGGACTGATCGCGATGGCGTCGGCCTCATCCCTGTTCAACGCGTCTCGAATGTGCCGATTCTGTTCGTCCGTCGTTCCGGTATTTGTGGTCTTGAAGACGACTGTCGCATCGGTCGCTTCGGCATCAGCCTTCTCGGATCCTTTACGCGCGATTGTCCAAAAGTTGGAGGTCGTATTGGTAATGAAAGCCACCGTCTTTACCGCCTTCGGCGGCCTGGGCGCCGGAGCAGCACAACTAACAGAAATCGCGAAGACAAGGGCCACCAAACAAATGAAACTATGTTGAGTTGATCTTTTCATGGCTAGAGTCTCCCGTGAAGGAACTGATCAATGTTGGTCATAGTGCAAGGTGCAAGTCTCGGCCCCCATTGTGCGGCCTCGACGCTAGCTTAGCGGCAAGCGACTTATATTCTTCAAACAGCCCAGTGTCAACGAAGAACAGAAGTTCCGAGTGTTGCTGACGGAGTATTTAATCGCGTTGCGGTTTCCGGTGGAACTGCTCTAGCCGTCATCACGAGTTTTCTGATCGAGGGCAGTCTATTATTCCAAGCGGGCCCTCCCATAGCCTCTCTCAGATAGTCTGCGATAGACTGTAAGCCACGGTGACCAGCTCAATTTTAACGAGGATGAGACGAATAGTCGGCCAGGTTTCTGGCTCTCTGCTTCTTTGTTTTGCGCAAGTCAGCGGTCAGAATTCCACGCCGTCCAAAACGAACCACTCGCTTGGGGTGACGTTTGTCAACGTCGCCCCGCAAGCGAGTCTGACTGCGAAGACCATCTATGGAGACGAACACCGGAACAGGTATTTATTAGAAACCACCGGAAGCGGCGCAGCCTTTATCGATTACGATAACGATGGCTGGCAGGATATCTTTCTGGCCAGCGGTACTCGCCTTGACGGATTACCTCCTAACGTAACCTCCACTAATCGCCTATACCGTAACAACGGTGATGGCAAGTTTAGTGATACGACCGAAAAAGCCGGCCTCGTCCGTACCGGTTGGGCTCAGGGCGTGTGCGTTGGCGATTATGACAACGATGGCTATGACGATCTCTTCGTCAGCAGTTATGGCAAGAATGCTCTTTATCACAACAACGGGACCGGCACGTTTACGGATGTGGCTGAGAAGGCTGGTGTCGCTAACAACCGCACCCGTTGGGGCTCCGGGTGTGCTTTCCTGGACTATGACCGCGATGGCTACCTCGACCTATTTGTGGCCAGCTACATTGACCTTGATCTGAAAACAGCGCCCCTGCCTGAAACCGGTCCCTGTCTTTACAAGGGTCTAACAGTTGCTTGTGGTCCTCCAGGGCTGACCGGCGGAACCAATATGCTCTACCGCAACAAGGGTGACGGCACGTTCACAGACGTTTCGGAGAAGGCCGGTATCACCAAGACTAACGGGACCTATGGTCTTGGCGTGTTAACAGGGGATTTCGACAATGATGGCTGGCCAGATATCTATGTAGCCAACGACTCGGCGCCAGCAGCTCTTTATCACAACAATAAGAATGGCGCCTTTACGGATATCGGCGTTGAGGCTGGGGCTGCCTTTAGCATTGACGGCAAGCCCCAGGCGGGAATGGGCGTAACGGCCGGAGACTATGATCGAGACGGCTGGCTCGACATCTTCAAAACTAACTTTTCCGGAGATACATCCTCGCTTTATCACAATATCGGTAAGGGCATCTTCGATGATGTGACTTTTCCAGCCGGCATCGGTCTGAACACTCGCTGGCTCGGCTGGGGGTGCGGGTTCGTGGATGTGGATAACGATGGGTGGCCCGACATCTTTCTGGTCAATGGGCACGTCTATCCGGAAGTCGAAAGGCTAACTACCGAAGCTGGTTATGCGCAACGCAAGGTGCTCTATCACAATCTGCGCAACGGCCGCTTTGCCGACGTTTCTGACAAGGCCGGAGAGGCCGTATTGAAGCCAAATGCCTCTCGTGGCGCTGCCTTTGGAGACTTTGACAATGACGGTGACATAGATATTCTGATCAGTTCGGTCAACGGTCCGCCGGAGTTGCTGCGCGCCGATTCCAGCAATCAAAACAATTGGATCAAGATCAAGACGATAGGAGTAAAATCCAATCGAAATGGCATCGGCGCACGCATCAAATGCGTTACCGAAGACGGCAGCCAGATCGATGAAGTGCGCAGTGGCGGCAGCTATTACTCGCAAAACGATCTGCGTGTCCATTTCGGACTTGGCAAGAATCAAAGAGTGAAGACACTTGAGATACAATGGCCGAGCGGACAGGTGGACACCCTTACCAACATAGCGGCTAACCAAATCATTACTGTTAAAGAGAAGGCTGGCATTATCCGAACAATCAAAGGCGCCAGAGGTTAGATGACGGAGCCACCTGGTGAAAAGGGTGGACCACTATAAGAAGAAGTAAGGACGAGGACACGAAACGACTCGAACTAAGGGTTCTCTTCGTGTCACTTCGTGTGATTCGTGGATCGTTCTTAATTTTTTGGCAGTCTGCGAGGCAATCTTCCTGAGTCAATGGTACTGTTGGATACCAAGTGATTTGGTCTCAATGAACAATCAGGTTTTACGTTTCCGACCCCGAATTGCGACGTGGATTGTCTTGCCTATCCTTGTTCTTCTCTCCACGGTTTGCGTGTACGGACAGAGAGTATCGTCGCGAGACGCCCGGCACCACTACAAGACCGGGATCGGGCTTTTAGAAAAACAGCAGTTGGAGGAGGCAATTACGGAACTGTTAGCCGCCACGAAGCTGAATCCCAAACTTGTTGATGCCCACAACGCGCTCGGCATTGCTCTCGCTAGAAAAGGTGAGATCAAAGCCGCGGGTGAATCGTTCCGCAAGGCGATTCAGATTGCTCCAACCCATTATGAAGCTCGGCTTGGGCTCGCCAACGTGCTTCAGCAAAGTGGGGATTTGGCAGGCGCAATTGCTGTGAGCAAAAAGGCGATTGCACTCAAACCCGGCGAAGTAGACGCCCGCCTATTACTTGGTAAGGTCTATCAACAGCAGAGAGATCTGGATTCTGCGATTTCTCAGTTTCGCGAAGCAGTTCAGCTTAAGCCGAATGTCGCTGAAGCACACTCCTATCTCGGCTTTGCGCTTGGCGTAAAGGGCCTTTTTCAGGAATCGATTTCGGAGTTTGAAAAGGCTGTCAAACTCAGACCCGATCTTGGAGACGCACAGTATTATCTCGGCGCGGCGCGCTGGTTCTCCAATGACATTGATGGAGCTATTGCCGCTCTCAGGACAGCAGCGAAATTAATGCCCAACCACGCCAATGCACACTACTACTTAGGGCTAGCTTTGCAGAAGAAGGCCGATCTTCCAGCAGCAATAGCTGAACTAAAGACGGCTGCCAGATTGGCGCCGGATATGGTTGAGCCCTCCCACGCGTTGGGCCTCGCCCTCCTGAAAGATGAAGATCTTGAAGGAGCGATCGAGGCATTTCGCACTGTCATCAAGCTCAAACCCGACTTTGCGCGAGCTCACAATGATCTTGGTCTTGCGTTAGTGCAAAAGCGTGACCCCGATGGCGCTATCGCTGCGTTCAATTCCGCTCTCAAGCTCGACCCGAATGATCTCGTGGCCCACTACAATCTCGGCATGGTGCTAATACAGCAAGCGGATTACTCGAGCGCTGTCGAGCAGTATCGCAAGCTCATCGCACTTGCACCTGACAACGCTGAAGCTCACTACAATTTGGGATTGGCTCTGAAGCAACAAGATAAACTTGATGAGGCTGTGGTTGAGTTGAGAAAAGCTGTTGCCCTACAACCTTCATTGCCGGAGGCACACTACGTTCTCGGCGTCATACTCTTGCAGCAATCCAGACTAGATGATGCAATGCTAGCATTGGGAGCGGCGATAAAGGCGAAACCGGACTATGCGGAGGCCCATTATGCCCTCGGCACAGTCCTGCAGCAACAGGGCAATCTCGATGATGCGATAGCGGCCTTCCGACGGGCGCTAAAATACGCTCCTAATGCGCCGGAGATACACAATACGCTCGGCACTGCGCTCAGCCGCAAGGGCGATAAAGACGCTGCCCGGGTCGAGTTTCAGGAGGCAGCCCGACTCAACAAGCTTAAATCAAGTATGCAGGCAGCGGTATTTGCGCTTAACACCGGTATCGCCCGACTCAAAGAAGGGAAAGTTGACGCGGCCATCGAAAGATTCCAGACTGCTGTTGGGCTCGACCCAACGAATGCGCAAGCGTACTACAATCTAGCCAACGCACTCCAACAGAAGGGCCAACGCGAAGCCGCTCAAGCTGCATATCAGAAAGCTAAAGAACTTGATCCTCGTGTCAAGCCGCTGCCTCAACCATAAGAGAAGACGATCCACGAAAACACACGAACGGACACGAACTGAGGACTCATTTCGTGCTGTTTCATGTATTTTCGTGGATCGTTGTTTGTTTTTCAGGCTGTTAGAGAATCTTAATCGTAGCAGGATATCTACAGACACTTTTGCCGCGTCCTGCCACCCTGCCTTAGCCGTCTGCTCATCGCCCCCCGCTTTTCACTACGCCGCTTCCTTCCTTGATCCTGACGATTTGATTGACGGCGACGTCTTTGACGGTTTCGGTCTGACCGTTTGGCCAACGGATCTCTATTTGCACCTCTTTTAGGCTTGTGCCAAGGCCAAAGTGCAGGCGTAGGTCATTGTGTGAGTAGTAGCTGGATTGGCTGGTCACCTCTTGAGTTTGCAGATGCAGGCCGCTCTTCACCTGGACTCGCGCTCCAATTGCGCTGCGATTTGACTTGGTGCCGATGAGTCTTACTTTGAGCCAGTTGTTTGTCTGACGATTCTGCCTATTGATGTATTCATTACGCAGCAACGATGGCGCTTCGTTCATGTTCATAACCAAAACATCAACGTCGCCGTCATTGTCGAAGTCGCCAAATGCACACCCGCGACTCGATTTGGGAGTCAACACGCCTGGACCAGAATGCGCAGTCACTTCTTTGAAGCGCCCATTACCGAGGTTTTGGTAGACAAGACGTGGGCTTCGATGTGGATACTCTTTAAACACCTTCTCGACCTCGGGGTACACATTGCCGGTGACGATCATTATGTCGGGCCAACCGTCGTTGTCAAAATCAGCGAACCCGGTTCCCCACTGCACATAGCGGGTGTGGTCGAAGCCCGCTGCTCTGGATGCATCCTCGAAAAAGTCGCGCCCACTATGCTTGTAGAGTATGGGCAGATCATCCGAGAAATGAGTTTTGAAGATGTCTAAGAAGCCGTCCCCATTGTAGTCGCCAATGGCGACACCCATTCCAGCCTGCGCCTGACCATCTTCGTTATAAGCAGTACCGGTTTCCAAAGCGACATCTGTAAACGTGCCGTCGCGATTGTTGCGGTAAAGAGTACTGGCTGTCGAATCACAGGCCACATATATGTCGGGCCAGCCGTCGTTATTGAAGTCGGTCGTTATCGCTGTCATCGAGTAACGGCCCTCAACCTTGGCGATGCCTGATTTGTCGGACACATCTGCAAATGTGCCGTCACCATTGTTGTGATAGAGAAGATTTACGTCGGTTGGTAAACCCTTCGGTCCGCAATTGACTGGGATGCCCTTCCACGTACAGTTGGCGCCCTTTCCAGGCTCCGGCGCTGTTTCGAGATCGAACTTCAGATAGTTTGCGACAAAGAGATCGAGATTTCCGTCGCGATCGTAATCGACGAAAGTGCATCCTGAGCCCCAGCGCGCGCCTTTCGTGCCAAGTAAGGCTTTCTGCGTCATGTCTGTAAACGTGCCGTTGCCATTATTCCGATAGAGCATGTTTTGGCCCCAATAAGTTAGATAAAAATCTTCGTACCCATCGTTATCGTAATCACCGGCGCAGATCGCCGATCCCCAGCCCGAATGCCGCAGGCCGGCTTTAGCAGTAATATCTGAGAAGCTGCCGTTGCGTTGGTTCCGATATAACTTGATCTGGGGCTCTTTACCCTTGGGAAAACCTTCGAGGCGAGTTCCGTTAAGAAGCAGAATGTCTACCCAGCCGTCGTTATCATAATCGAGAAAGGCGACGCCGCTGCCGTTGGTTTCTATGATGTACTTCTTCTTTTCAATACCGCCGTAAATAATCGGATCAGAAAGCCCTGCCCGTGCGGCAACGTCAACGAAGGTGACGGGAAAATCACTTACCCCATCATTACTCTTTGCTACTGTCTGTCGCTCCACCGTAGGTCGCGCGTTTATCTGGCCCAGATTAGGGAAAGACAGACTCATCCAGACTGCTAGAATTACAGCGGTGATAGAAGACGGAGCATTAATCAGATGATGTTTTCCGATCCCTCTGAACATGTGGACGAGATAGCCGGGAGTTTCAGCAAGGAGCATAATCACTGGCCTAAGTATATTAACAGCGTGAACTGACCCGCTCGCTACCGAAGCGTGAATAAATTAAAGAATTGGACTCAGATTCACTTCAAGATGCCACCGGCTTGCCCGGT
>JALZJF010000169.1 GCA_030859905.1 Acidobacteriota bacterium | reverse complement strand
CAGATTTTTGCTTTGCGGTTTTACGCGTGAGCCGACAACCATTGCCACAGCCGATAAAACGTAGGTTGCAATACCTGAATAATACGGTCCGATTTGTTTCGCTAAATTCTTCGTGCCGTCGAGTTGTTCCATCACGAGATAGGCAACAGGCAAAGCCGCGCTGACGATAATCGAAGCCGCCGCGCCCCAACTGTTGGCTCGTTTCCAATAACAAGTGGCAATCAAAATTACCGAAATGCTTGCCAGATAAATCGTTCCCGTGAGGCCTAGATAAGTCCACAAATCGCCTTTGAGCGGATACCAAAGCCCGTAAAGAAGCAGGAAAATCCCGATTCCTGCAACCAGCGAACGATTGACGAACAAACCGGTGCGCTCCGACCAGTTTTTGCCGCGTCGGAACGGCGCGAGAATGTCGTTGTAAATGACGCTGCTCCACGTCAGCATATAGCTCGAATCGGTGGACATATCAGCCGCCAGCATCGCCGCCAGCAGAATGCCCATCAAACCGACGGGAACAATAGTCATCAGCATTCGCGGCATCGCTTCCAGCGAATTGTCAACCTGCCCCAAAACCGCCAAAGCCGCGATTCCCCAAATGCCCGGAATCAGAAAACGGCAGACGAAAAAGAAACTCGTTCGCGTGTAAATTTTGCGCCCCGTCGCCGCATCCTTCGCCGCCAAAACTCTGGCAATCGTCGTCTGCCAGGTCAGCACAACGGCGAAATTCAGCAAGGCATTAAAAACGATAAACGGAATCCCCATCTCGGCGTTGACAAACGGATTAAAACCGCCCGCGCCGTGCGTCGTCTCGACCGTCGTCACCAATCTTTCCCAGCCGACGGTCAGCAAAATCAAAATCGTTACCGCGATCAGCCCGACGCTCATCACGACGAACTGCAAAAAGTCCGTTACCAGAACCGAGAGCATGCCGCCCAAAATCGTATAAACCGCGACTCCGACAAGCAAAACCGTCATCATAATTTCGAGATACTGCGGGTCAATGCCTGCCACCAAAACCAGAAACTCGCCGCCGACGCGCAGAAAAACCCCCATGTTGAGCAAGCCGCCCAACACAATCACAACACCCGCCGCCCAGCGAATTTTTGAGCCGAATTGTTTTTCAATCAATTCGGGAATCGTTATGACGCCGGAAGCGCGGAGCGGCTGAATGACAAACCCGGTTTTGCCGACGAAGAGCATCGCCAGAGCCAGCAAAATGCCCGGCGTCGCGCCCGCAAACCCGTATTTGTAACCGTTCTGCGCAGTATACATACAAGTCACGATGCCGAATTCCGTCGCGGCTAAACTGGCGATGCCGAGAAAAACGTCCATCTCGCGCCCGGCGACGAGAAAATGCTCGACCTTGCCGACATATTTGCGGACGTAAAGCCCCGCCGCCATCGTCAACAGCAAATAAACTCCGACAATGCTTCCGTCTATCAGCCAATTAAAATTTGACACTTACGCTCCGAAATCATTCTTTTGTAAAATAAAAATTACAGACTCGGATTTTCGCTTTTGAAACTTCCTGCACCGCCGCGATTGCGGGCGCGAAAGTTTTTCGCAAATCAATTTCGTCCGATTCGGAGAGCGATTTTTTAACCGCCAGCGTGAAAGCATTTTTCAATTCCGTGCCGAAATTTATTTTGGCGATGCCGCAGCGAATGGCTTCCTGCATCAATTCGGCAGCAATACCCGAACCGCCGTGCAAGACCAGCGCAGTTTCGCCAACCACATCATGAATTTTACGCAAACGCGGAAAATCTAATTTGACTTCGCCTTTATAAAAACCGTGCGCCGTGCCCACGGCAACCGCCAGCGCGTCAACTCCTGTTTCTTCGACAAATTTTCGGGCATCTTCCGGGCGGGTAAAAAACCGCGTGATGTCGCTGTTGTCCGAACTCTGCGCGACGTGACCGAGCTCGCCTTCGACCGAAACGCCGCAGGCGTGCGCGATTTCGACGACCCGCCGCGTCAGTTCGACGTTTTCCGCAAAAGGCAGTTTCGACCCGTCAATCATCACCGACGTATAACCGGCTTTGACGCATCTTTGCGCCAACTCAAAACTCGCGCCGTGGTCGAGATGAAGCGCAACCGATTGCTGAATTTCCTTTGCCGCTGCCTGTGCCATTGCGACCGCCAAATCAATTCCGAGATATTTAATTGTTGCTTCGGTGGTTTGCAGCATCAAAGGCGCGTTCAATTCGTTAGCGGCGTTGATGTGCGCCCGCAAAGTCTCGGCGTTATAAAAATTGAGCGCGGCAACGGCTCGTTTCTCTTTTCTTGCTGCCTGCAAAATCTCGCGGCTCGCAACAAGGCTTTTGGCTGATTTAGCAACAACCGTTTTTTGCGCTGTTTCCATAAAATTAAGTTAAAGCAGCCGCGGATTTGCGCCGAATACGCGGATAAGAAAAATCTAATCCACGTTATCCGCGAAAATCCGAGGCTGATTCTTTTTCGGCAAACGCGCCCGCTACCGCAGGCGGTTCTGACTTGGCCAAAAAATCCTGTAACTGCCGTAAATTGGGTTGGGCGTTTGTTCCTCCTGCTTGTGTTGTGGACAAAGCCCCGCAAGCGTTTCCAAACGTCAAACATTCGCGCAAATCTTTCCCGTCCAGAAAAACGTGAACGAATCCGGCGGCAAACGAATCGCCCGCTCCGGTCGTATCAACGGCTTTGACTTCAAATCCGTCCACCGAAGCAAACTCTCCGCGATAAAGTGCCGCCGCACCTTTTGAGCCGAGTTTTATTACGACGCACGGGCAGTAGCTTCCAAGTCGCCTTATCGCCGCGCCCAAATCAATTTGCGAAGTTAATTGTTTGGCTTCCGTTTCGTTCAAGAATAAAATGTCGGTCTGTTTGATAACGTCAAAAATCTGCTCATCCCAACTTTGAGTTGGATCAGAATTCGGGTCAAACGAAACGGTCAAACCGCGCTTTTTCGCTTCCGTCATCAAACGCGCAAAATCGGGCTTTAGATTGCGCTGCAAAAAATAAGAAGTTAGATGCAAATGACGATGATTTTCCAGGGCGTCAAGCGGCACGTCTGCAAATCCGAGTTCGGCAATCGCTCCGAGATAAGTTACCAACGCGCGGTCTTGCCAGGTGCTTAAAACCATTGTCACCCCTGTTTTCGCGCCTTCCGAAATCTTAATATGATTAGTGGAAATGCCTCTTTTCGCTAAAGCGGCGCCGCAAAATGCGCCGAAATCGTCTGCTCCGACACGGCTGATAAATGTCACGCCGCGGCCCAGACGCGCAATTCCGGAGGCAAAAATAGCGGACGCGCCCCCGAGCGTGACCTCAAAATCTTCAGCGATCACTTCCTTCCCCGGCTCCGGCGCATGTTCGACGCCGCTGGCGATCAGATCGACATTCAATTCGCCAATCACAACAATATCATTGATTTGACCGTCGTTTTGCACTATATTAACCTTCGTTTTCTTTCTTTTCTTCCCTAATTGATGCGAAATGGAAATAATAGTGTAAAACAAAGAAAAGGTTCAAGGTAATAATTTTCATCTCTCACAAGTAAACCCCAATTATCTGCAAAACACAAAAGCCCGTTGACATTATCCTTTCGTTTCTAGCATACTCATACATAATCGAAAGGTAAAAGCGCTCACTCGAAAGGACAAAGCAAAGGCAGACCCATCGGTTTTGGTTCAAGCAAAGATGAGGCCATCGGGCTCTATTTTCAGTTATAGGGAGAATCAGGTATGTACCGACAAACAGATCAGCCCTTAAAACGGCTCTCACTTCTCCTGGCCATGTTTCTGATAACCAGCATTGCAGTGTTCGGACAATCAGTGACATCCGGCTTGACGGGCAACGTCTCCGATTCGCAGGGTGCCGTTATTCCAGGGGCTGAAGTACTTCTGACCGAGCCGGCGACAGGCTCGGCAAAAACTGTAGTCACGGACTCGGACGGAAATTACAGCTTCCAGGAGATTAAGCCAGGGACCTATCAAATCAAGATAAGCAAACAGGGTTTTTCATCGTACATCGCCGACAATGTGCTTGTCGAAAACCTGCAAATACGTCGGGTCGATGCTGAGTTGAAGGTCGGAGGCACCGAGGAGATCGTAACGATCAACGCGGGAGCAGCAGTTATCACGACGGAGGGCGGTACCATCATCTCGAGTTTTGATAAGAGACGGATTGCGGACAATCCTTCGATTGATACTTACCCGACCCCGAATTCATTGTTCACCACGCTGCCGGGCGTACAGGGGAACGGACGGGATCTAAAAGTTTCGGGACAAAATTCTGCTCAGCAGACGATCGGTCTGGACGGTGTGATAAACGACCGTCACGGCGAACAAAACAACAACATCAACTTTTACGAAGAAGCGACGATCACCACAGTGAATGCGACCGCCGAAAACCCGCGGGTGGTCAATTACAACCTCGTGTCGAAACGCGGCCAAAACCAGTTCCGCGGATCAGCTTATTACAAGCGCTATGACTCGAACTTCAATGCACGGCCGACTTTTGCGCCGACAAAAACATACCAGGTTCAGCATGAAGCCCAGGCGGAACTGAGCGGCCGAATATGGAAGGATAAGACTTTTTTCTATGCCTCATGGTTCTACCACAATATTCCCACAGGTATTGACAGGGCCGCTACGGTTCCAAGCGTAGCAATGAGGGCGGGCGATTTTTCGAACCTTCTTGCCGGTACGAGTCCCGTATTTTTAAAGGATCCACTGTCGACAAGTCCCTGTACTGCGACCAACCAAAGCGGATGTCTTAGGGACCCGTCCCGGGCAACTCCATCAAATCCGACCGGCTTGAATATTATTCCGGCAAATCGGATAAGCGCGGTATCGCTGGCGTTTCAGAAGTATTTCCCGCTGGCAAACGATGGGGCGCAAAGACATAATTGGGTGCACCCCTTTGCCAGTGATTACTATCGTGCGAGCTTCCCGTTCATTCGTGTCGATCATAACTTCAGCAGCAAAAATTCGATCTACGGAAAGTGGGTGCAGCGAAAAACGCCGTTCGTGTTGGATTCCAACCAGATGCCGGGATTCTTCTGGACGAGATTGCGTGATCATTCACAGTTTAGCGTCACCGATACCCATATTTTGACAGGAAATCTTATCAACAGTTTCACGTTCGGATGGAGCAGGGATTTTGTTGAGGACGGAGAGGAAACGGCCGGCCAAAAGCCGTTCGACGGCAATGAAGTTCTTTCCGAGACGGGACTTCAAGGAATGAACCCGGGCGGTTTGACGGGAGCGGGTTTTCCGAACATCGGCATCAGTCAGATTTCGAGGCTGTCTCTGGGGCAAGCCGGCGGTGTGAAAAACGACGATGACACGTTCTCGTTTGCAAACAACGTAACCTGGACGAGGGGGAGCCATGTAATAAAATTCGGCGGCAATCTGATCCGGTTCAAGACATTCGTGGGCGAAGTCCCAAATTACGGCTTCCTGGATTTCAACGGCTTTGCATCGCGAGCTTCGTATGCCGATTTCTTATTGGGAATTCCGGTGACGAGCAGGAGAAACTCGCCGCGTAGCAATCGAGCGAGGAAAATCACCGAAATGGGTTTGTTTATATCGGACAGTTACAAAGTGACCCCAAATTTGACGGTCGATCTCGGGATCCGCTGGGATTACTACGGATTGCCGACATTTAACGACGGTTTGCAGTATAACTTTGATCCGCTGACGGGTAGCGTCATCATTCCCGAGGGAACACGCTCTGAAGTCGATCCTCTCTACCCGGCAAGCATCCCCATTGTCGAAGGGCAAGTGGTTCCGAATGCCGATAAGGGCAACTTCCGCCCTCGCATTGCCGCTGCGTATCGGTTTGGCGACGACTTCGTTTTGAGGGGAGGATACGGAGCCTTCACAGAGCGGTTCAGCCGTTTCTATACCGAGCTCGCGCTCGGCGAGGGCCCATTTTCCACGTTTGACGAACGTTATGACAATGCAATTGTTAATGGAATTCCACGGTTTAGCTTCCCGAGTCCGTTTCCTTCGACACAGGGGGGACTAACTGCCCCCGGAGTTCAATCCGTCTCCGGCGTCCCGCTGAAAAATGACGACGGCGTGATCCATCAGTTTAACGTCAGTGTGGAAAAAGAGATCTTCGGCTTAGGCTGGCGCGGCTCCTATATCGGCTCGCGTGGAACCGGTCTGCGAGCATTTGCTCAGCTAAATGCCCAGCCGATCACGGATGTGACTCCGACGAATCCCGCGCGTCCGTTACCGTATACGCGATTTGCCCGAAACGGAGTCTCATATATTCGCGACGACTATGGTTCGAAGTTTGATTCGCTTCAGTTCCAAGTGCAGCGCCGCCGAGGCGATCTCACGTTCGATGCTCATTACACATATTCTCTGAACAGGGATAACATCAATAACTCGCCAAATCCGTTCGAACCGACATCGCAATGGGCCCTCGATGGTTTGACCAGAAAACATCTCGCAGTTGTTACAACCCGATGGGCGTTGCCGATAGGCAAAGGAAGGCAATTTCTGAGCGAAGCACCGGCCGTCGTTGACGCGATCATTGGCGGCTGGCGGACAACGACCGTAAGCTATTTCGGTTCGGGCAGATATTTCACACCCTTTGTTTGCGGGTTTGGCGGTGCCTTGTTGGCGGTATACGGCGAAAGCTGTGTCCGACCTGATGAGCTTCGCGACGGTAATCTGCCGCGCGGCGAACGTAGCACAGACAGATGGTTCGACCAATCGGCATTTGCGGCGCCGCAGCGAGGAACATATGGCAACGCTCTCGCTTCCAGCCTTGAGGGGCCGGGCCTGCACGTTCATCATCTGGGCTTGTCAAAAGTGTTTTCGATTTCGGAACGCTTTAGGCTTACCTACACATTCTCGGTTTCCAATATATTCAATACTCCGAATTTCGCGATGCCGACTGGAGATCTCGCCTGTTCGCCGGTTCCGACCGCCGCTTGCGGAGCACGTATCCGCAGCACGCTTGGCGTCGGCGGCCCCTCGCCTGAAAATTCCGGGCACCGCACGGGCGCGATGGCTCTGCGTTTCGACTTCTAATTCGCGGTATCAGCGATTGATTTTGGAGGAGCTTGGTTTACACGGCCTCTCCACTTTTTTAACTGTCAAGTTGGACTTCTCAGGAGATCTCGATATCTAGTCCGCCGACTCAAGTGATACGCGGCGAGTGGAAGAGTTAATCGCCTTTCGTTTGCTCAGTTCTGGTGGCAGACCAGCTAGACTGATGCTGAGTTGCGAACGTCGGTCTTTGCTGGACTTGTTGACTGGCGGACTATCAATTCAGGCATGGCCGTCAACAGCTTCGGATACGCCTCGCCCGTGCCAGCGGCGAGGCGCCGCAACAAAGTCTCAGCCGCCAGTGTGCCCATCTGCCTGAGAGGCTGTCTGACAGTCGTCAACGGAGGATTCTGGTAGGCTGCGCTATACACGTCATCAAAGCCGACGACGGAGATATCCTCGGGAACCCCGTAACCCGCCTCGTTGAAGGCGCGAATCGCGCCGACGGCAGAAACGTCATTGAAGGTGAAGAGCGCCGTGAAGGGCTCACGCGCCGCCAACAACTCTCGCGCGGCTACATACCCTAACTCCGGCGACGGAGAGTTGCCCTCCAGTTGAGCCACGAGGCTCGGGCTTACCGATAGGTCTAGACGAAGAGCCGCTTCGCGGATCGCCTGCCACCGCACTTCGGTGTCGGAGCTGAAGACCTGTCCTTTGATAAAGGCAATTTGCCTGTGGCCCAACTCGAACAGGTGTTCGAGGGCGAGAGTCGCTGCCCGATCGTGATCGAGCGCGATGTTGGTGACACCTTCTCTCTCATCATGCCGAGAGATCGCTACGACAGGCAGAGACCAACCTTTCTCGCACGGAGTGTCGACTGCGATGAGTCCCTCTACACGACGTTCGAAGAGAAGTCTCCGGTACTGCTCGATTAGGTCGGCGTCATGCCTGTGGCTGGCAACGAGATAAAAATATCCTTCCTGGAGAAGGTGGTCTTCGACCCCGCTCAAAACCATTGCAGAGTACCCGTCGCTCAGCTCCGGAACGAGTACACCCAAGGTGTAGCTGCGTTGAGCCCGTAGCGAGCGCGCCAGGAAGTTGGGCTGGTAGTTGTACTCTTGGGCCGCCGCAAAGATCCGCGCCTTTGTCACCTGCGGGATTGAACTGGCTTGCGGGGAATCGTTGAGCACCAGCGAAAGGGACGTGGGTGAGAGCCCGACGTGCGCGGCCAACTCTTTCAGACTAACGGACCGGCTCGGGAGGCGCGCGTTACGACCCTGCCCATCGGTCTTTTCCTTCTTCAATCGCATATCACGCCAGTCTCGCACAGAAAAAGTCTCTTATCAATTTAATTCTACGTTACTTTTTTTCGCGCGAATGAACTTTGGATCGTTAGGCCCCAAAACCCCAATCAAAATAAGCAGGTGCTGCTGCTAGCAAATCAGTGCGCCAAAGAATTGTCGGCAGCCTCTGGCCTCGCCAGAGTGTGCTTGATGCCACCGGCTTGCCCGGTGGAGGTTCACGCTTGCTGCTCGTCGAGAGTGGATGACTAAAGGCCCGCGTGAAACTTCCACGGGACAAGCCCGTGGCATCTCACGGAGTATCCTGGGTCGACCGCCTGTAGCAGCTAGCGGGAGCCTCCACGGGACAAGCCCGTGGCATCATTAATCTACCGACATTTTTTTGGCGCACTGCTACCTTTCGTATATCTTGAGCTTGGTGCCAGAATAGCCGCATGGCCGGAACTCTCTATGTAGTCTCCACTCCGATCGGCAATCTTGAAGACCTGACGTACCGCGCCGCACGAGTGCTGAGCGAAGTCGATATCGTCGCGTGCGAAGATACCCGCCATTCACAAAAACTACTGAACCATTACGGCATAAAAACAAAGACGGTCAGCTATCACGAACACAATGAGCGCAATCGCGCAGGAGAGCTGCTGGCATCAATTAACTCCGGCCTTGACGTGGCGATTGTTTCTGATGCAGGGACGCCCGGCATCAGTGATCCAGGCTTCCGAGTGGTTCGCATGGCACTCGCAGCGGGCTTGCGAGTCGTGCCCATACCTGGACCTACAGCTTTGGTCTCAGCATTGGTGGCTTCCGGCCTTCCAAGTGACGAATTTTTTTTCGCAGGTTTTCTTCCGGCGCGTTCAGGCGCACGCCGGACCCGCCTGGCGGACCTGGCGGCAATTCCATCGACGCTCGTCTTTTACGAAGCTCCGCATCGCATCATCGCGTCATTGGAAGATGCCAGCGAGATTCTGGGCGAGCGCGAGGCTGCTGTCGCTCGGGAACTAACCAAGTTGCACGAGGAGGTTTTGCGTGGCCGTCTAAGCGATCTCGTGGATAAGTTTTCGCGAGCGGCACAGGCGCCCCGAGGCGAAATAGTTGTAGTGATTGATCGAAACGTTATTGCGAGCGCGGATGAGGATACGAAAGCCGGATACAGCGTGGCTTCGATGGTAGCCGGCTTTGAGGCCGAAGGTTTTGATGCGCGATCGGCTTTAAAGAAATCCGCCAGGCAGCTCGGGATTTCACGGGACGAAGCTTACCGCCGTTTGACCGTCGAACGCTCCCGAGAAAAACCGTAAACCGAGAACCGGAAATAGTAGTTCGTCTAATTCGAACGTCGCAACTCGGCAGGCAATTGCTTATCAACTTTGGGCCGGGTTGGTCTGTTTGCAATCTCCCACAGGGTCACGTAGACCGTACGCACGACCTTCTGCATCTTCACGTAGTCAATCTTGTGCGCTTCATCGCCAGGACGGTGATAGTCTTCATGCTCGCCATCAAAGAAAAAAATGATGGGAATTCCCTTGCGCGCATAGTTGTAATGGTCACTGCGGAAGAAGAATCGGTTGGGATCTTTTGGATCGTCGTAGCGATAATTATAAGTCAGATTCAAATATTCTTTGTTCACTGTTGCGGTCAACTCGCCCAGTTCTGTGCTCATCATTCTTGAGCCAATCACATAAATCTCATTCGGTCCGGAGAGCGAATTGTTGCGAGGGTTTGTGTCACCCTCTGTCTTGCTGCGACCAATCATATCGAGATTAATGTGGGCCACGATCTTCTGCAGCGGTATGGTCGGATACTCGGTGAAGTAGCGTGATCCCCAGAGGCCTTTCTCTTCGCCGGCGTGCCAGTTAAAAAGCACCGAGCGCTTGGATCGGGTTGGCGCCTTAGCCAGCGCCTCAGCTATGGCAAGCAACGCGGTCGTTCCTGAACCATCATCGTCGGCCCCATTGTAAATCGTGTCTCCGTTAACCGGCGGGCCAATGCCCACATGGTCATAATGCGCACCGAGCGCGACGTATTCGTCTTTGAGCACGGGATCGCTGCCTTCAAAGACTGCCACCACGTTTTGCGTTGCTATCGCATTTGCCTTGCCGCTAACGGTGATGCTCATTTTCTTGTTTGGATTCAATTCAAACGACTCGGGCATCTTCCCGCCAAAGGCCGCTTCGAACAGCGCCGTGGCATTCTGTTTCTCTCCCTGGAACAGTAGATTGGCAATCCGCGGAGTTACTACTATTCTCGGCAACCGTGACGTTTCCGCTGGTTGAAACTTTTCCACCACCGTAGTAGGCCGCTCGCTGAGTCGTTGACGGTTGCGCTCCCAGTTAGCCAGAAATTGGAAATCCGGAACTATCACCGTGGCGATTGCGCCCTGCTTGCGCGCGTATTGAACCGGATCCATCCAGTCTTCGCCCGGCTTGCCGCTACTGAGGTCGGACGAGCGAATTCCACGCGGCAGTCCGCTAAGCGACGTGAAGATAACGGCAATCTTCCCCTTCGCATCGATGCCTTTGTAGGCGTCCATGTTTTTTGACTTTATGAACCATCCATTACCGGCAAAGACGAGAGAACCGCTGAGGTCAGCATCGGTTGGTAGCGCAATGTAATCCTCTCCAAACGCCAGGTTCTGGTCGTTTAGCCGCACCTGAGTCTGTTCCTTATTCACCAGGTCGCGGCTGAGGGCGATCTTCTGAAAGAACGTTCCGTGGTCCCCTGCGGGTTTGAGACCCCAACGCGCCAGGTTCATCGCCAGAAACTTTGCCGTTAGGTCGAGGCCACGTGAAGGTGTGTCGCGCCCTTCCATTTCATCGGAAGCGATGAAAGTTAGATAGTCACGCATTTGGGCAGCCGTGATCTGCTCTGCTCCTCTTTGGGAGACCACCCTGGCTGCGACCGGTTTCTTCGCTTGGACGCTTTGGCGTTGGGCCTGAACGGCAGGAAACGGCAGTACTAAGACGCTCGCAAGTAATAGCGATACCAGGAATCTTCGCATGCTTTCTCCCGTTATAAGTTGATGGTTAAGTTCAAGCTTTAGCTTGTCCGTGCCGCCAAGCCGCAACCCAAAGGTTGAGTCTCTGATTCTTCCGCACTCACAATGAACCAGCACCGTTGATTGGGGGTTGGTGTAGTACCAGAACAGCGCAGGAAAGGTTTTTAGGCCTGTTGCACTGCCTGAATCATTCTGGTCAAAGTGTCCTTCGCGTCGCCGTAGAGCATGCCAGTCACATCTTTGAAGAACAGAGGATTCTCGAGTCCTGAGAAGCCCCTGCCCTGGCCGCGTTTCAATACAACGACAGACTTCGATCGATCGACCTCCAGGATCGGCATTCCCGCAATGGGGCTCCCCGGGTTATCGCGCGCGTCCGGATTAACTACGTCATTCGCGCCAATCACCACCGTCACGTCAGTAGCTGCAAACTCAGGGTTGATCTGTTCCAACTCGTACAGCGATGAATACGGCACATTCGCTTCCGCCAGCAACACGTTCATATGACCCGGCATCCGACCGGCAACGGGATGAATTCCATACTTGACGGTGACGCCTCTCTTCTCCAGCGTATTCGCCAGTTCGCGCACGGCGTGTTGCGCCTGCGCGGTTGCCATCCCATAACCAGGCACGAATACCACCTGCCGTGCATAAGCTAATTGAGTCGCGATGTCCTCCAAACCAACTTCACGCATGACGCCTTGATGCGCACCACCTGCGGCTGCTGTTTCCGCGCTGCCAAAGGCGCCGAACAGGACGTTGGTAATGGAACGATTCATTGCCCGGCACATCAGAATTGAGAGGATGAAACCGGAAAATCCATCGAGGGTGCCGGCGATGATCAGAACCTTGTTGTTGAGCACGAACCCGGTGGCCGCCGAAGCCAACCCTGCATAGGAATTTAATAGCGACATCACGACCGGCATGTCGGCGGAGCCAATGGGCATCACAAGCAAAAGGCCAAACACGAAGGCCAGCCCCACCATTACAAAAAAGAGCGGCAGCGATCCCGGCACTATGATTAGATAAATGAAGATCCCAATCGTTGTGGCCAACAGCGCCATGTTGAAATGGTTCTGCCCTTTAAAAGTTAGCGGCGCGCCTTTCACCAGACCATGGAGTTTGGCGAAGGCGAGTAAACTGCCGGTGGTCGTGAGGGAGCCCAGCATCACTTCAAACCCCAGGGCGCTCATCGTGATCTTGTCGACATGACCTCCGTGGCGGTAAAACTCTGAAATACCTACCAGAGCAGCGGCGAAAGCGCCAAAGGCATGTGAGAGTGCAGTCCGTTGCGGCATAGCCGTCATGGGAACCCATAAACCCATCGCCAGGCCGATAAGGGAACCGACCACCAACCCGGACAGGATCCAGGTGTAGGTAATGATTTCGTGATGCATTAACGTGCCGATGATAGCCATCAGCATGCCGAATTCAGCCAGGTGCATCCCGCGCTTGGCGGTTTCTGGATGGCTAAGACCTTTGAGTCCCAGGATGAAAAGCACTGAGGCCAGCAGGTAGCTTAGTTCGATGAAGTAGGTCTGCATTTAACGGGATAGGTCTTGTTTGTTAGGCCTTTGTTCTTAGGACTTTGGTCTTGATCTTTGGTTGTGGTGTCGGACTTTGATCTATCTGCGTTATCCGCGTTAATCCGCGGCCAGTTTTTTCTTCCTTCTTAGGCGATGGCTTTCGCTTGAACATTCGCAACATACGATCGGTGATCACGAATCCTCCCACCACGTTTGTGGTCGAACATACGACGGCAGCAAACCCGAGGATAGTGCTCACCGTGTTGTAGTCCGCGCCGGCGGTAACGATGGACCCAACCAGCGAGATGCCCGAGATCGCGTTGGTCGCAGACATTAGTGGTGTGTGCAAGAGTGGCGGCACACGCGAGATCACCAGGTAGCCCAGAAAGGCCGCGAGAACGAAAACGTAAAGCGCTGTCATTAATGTGTCTGGTGACATATGCAGTTCCTCAGCCTGCTGAGCAGGCGAAAGCGTAAAAGCCTGAGCGTAAGAGACTGGGTCAAGAATCGTCGAGCCAAAAGGACGGCTCCAGCCCCGCTAACTCGCAGGTCGGGAAGGCAAAGGGGAGCGCGCCCCCGCTCAAGCTGCAAATTTGTTGAGCTTGAATTGTCAATTCAAGGCTGATTGGCTGCGAATTTGAGCGGGGCGCGCTCCGCTTTGCCCCTTCCTCACTGCAAATTATCGTTGTGGGTTTCACACACTCTCAGGCTCCAGGACAATCCAGCATCGCGGCCACCCGGCTGTTCACGATCTTGCCTTCATGCGTGACGCACGATGGTCCAACAACATCGTCGTTCATATCGATGCTGAGTTCCCCGTTCTTGATTATCAGAGACAAAAATGCACTGACATTGCGCGAATACAGTTGGCTGGCATGGACCGGCACAGTCGCCGCGAGATTCAACGGGGTCATGATAGTGACACCCGCGCGTTCGATAATTTGGTCAGGCTTGCTGACGGCGCAGTTTCCACCTGTAGAACCCGCCAGATCTATGACAACCGCGCCTCGTTTCATGCCGTTGACCGCCGCCTCAGTCAACAACAAAGGCGCCCGTCTACCTGGCACCTGAGCCGTGGTGATCACCACATCGGTCGTCTTCGCATGCTCCGCGATCAGCGCACGACCGCGTTCCATTGCTTCCTCACTCAGCTCGACCGCGTAACCCCCGGCGTCCTCGGTCTTGAGTCCGCCCAGATCTACCTCTAGAAAAGTCGCACCCAACGAACGTACTTGTTCACCGGCAGCCGCGCGCACATCATAAGCATTAACCACAGCGCCCAGTCGCCGCGCGGTGGCGATTGCTTGCAATCCGGCGACGCCTGCACCAAGCACGAGCACACGCGCCGGAGGCACCGTCCCGGCAGCAGTCATCAGGAGGGGAAACATTCGCGGGATATGCGATGCGCCGAGTAAAACGGCTTTGTAACCAACCACCGTGGCCATCGAGGAAAGGGCATCCATGGCCTGAGCGCGAGTTATGCGTGGAATTAGCTCGACCGCAAAAGTGGTCAGGTGTTGAGCGAGCGCCTGTGTGAATGCGGCGGGTTCATCGAGAGGTCGCAGAAAGCCGAGAACTACCACGCCCTTTGGCAATCGTCGAATGTCCTGCTCAGATGGTCTGTTGATAACTACCAGCAGGTCTGCGGAGCCCAAGAGAGAACTGGGGTCCGCGGTAACTTCGGCCCCCGCCTCGCGATAGTCGTCGTCGGTACTCGCTGCTCTCAAACCGGCCCCGGTTTCCACCTTCACGGTCACGTTCAGGGCGACGATCTTGCGCACGGATTCAGGCACGAGCGCAACGCGAGTTTCCCCCGGTTGTGTTTCACGCAACACAACTATGTTCATTGTTTCTCCGAACGTGTGCGACCGATTTGGATGAAGCCTGGACTACGCGCGGCAGTATAGCACTCTGGAAAATGTGGACTCAAAAAACGATCGCGTGTAGATCAGGCTCGCAGTTTCGATTTGGCAGATGGATCATCCGGGTTTTCACTCCGGTGGAAAGCGCTGCTTCGTCCCCTCGTTTATCGAGGCAGCTCAAGAGTCGCGCGTTATTCCCCTCTAAACGAAACTGATTTCTGATGGTTATGGTCGCGAGGAGGCATTTGACGTAGTTGAACGCAGTATGCGCTACTGTCGGATGAAGTTTGGGGATCCTGAGAGAAGAATTTCTCAGTTGCGGAAACTAGCAGTCTGTCGGAAAAAAGCTTCTCCGTGTACTCCGTGCCTCCGTGGTGCATCTTTTCTTAGCAATTTCAACACGGAGACACGGAGATCACGGAGGTTACACAGAGAAATCCGATTTTTCCGA
>JALZJF010000163.1 GCA_030859905.1 Acidobacteriota bacterium | reverse complement strand
GAGTGCTTTCATCCGGTCGCTACCGCTCGCGGTTCCGTATTGAGTGGCTGCCCTGAGTTGAGCAAGACTTCTCGAGTTTTTCACAGCCTCGGAGCTAACGAGTTTTGAGGCGCCGAAAACTAGGTTATATACTGCGTAGTTTTCGCCAAGTATATGATTCTCGCACGAGTGGTTGGAAACATCGTCGCTACGCAGAAGAACCATCGTTACCAGAACGCGAGCGTGATGCTCTGCCAGCAGATCACTCCCGAGGGCGAAGAAACCGCAAACACGGTGCTGGCCCTCAATGCCGTTGATGCAGGCGTCGGCGATACGGTCTTGATTGTGCAGGAGGGCTGGAGCGCTTCGACCGCGGCCACAGGTAAGAGCGGTGCAGCCATCGACTCCGCGATTGTAGGAGTGGTCGATCGCATTGATTTATTGAAAGACGAGTAAACTAAACATAATGAGTACGGAACTCGAACAAGCCCGATTGATCGCGGAAAGAATCGCCAGACGTGTATCTGGTGGCTCAGGAAACCAACCGTTTACGGGTGGCGCTCTGAGCTCACCTTCCGACTTGAGCGCTGAGCTGGCGGCGATGCGCGCCGGGCTGAGCGAACTACAGAAACGGCTTGCGCAGATTGAATCGAAAGTTCGCTCCAACCCCCGAGACACCACCACTGCGGAGATAGGGTTCACGTCCTCGAATCCCGGCAGGAGCGAAAGACCCGTTCCTCTGACCCATTCGCCCTGGCTGGCCGGCGTCAATGCCTCCTTAGCACATCCCAGTCAGGAGAAATTTGGGGTCGAGGAAGCCACCGTATCCGAATTGGTAGACTTCTTCGAGAAGGAGAAGATCTGCAGCCTGGAACCCGGCGGCAAGCCTTGTGATCACTGCGCGATGTGTAGTTCGAGAGGTTTTTAGCTAATCAAGAGGACTACCCTATCAATACTCGCCGCCATCCCACACTCTTCATGTCGCTCCTTTCAAAAAAAAGGACAAACAATACGCGAAATATCGTTTGCAATAGTTCCTGCTAGCCGCTGAACATTTGTATATTGAGTCTGTCCTTTTTCCGGCGGGTATTCCCATCAAAGAGGACGTGTGCTCACACAAGCTACAGTTCAGCATGGGTTTTGGGCTTCGGTTTTAGTGTCCCGTCATCATGATGCGTAAGGCCACGAAGGGAATATTGCTCGCTCGGGGTCCTCTCGCTACTTGCCGCAACCTCCGGTCATACTCACGTAGGTTGGACCCGGGGCTTTTTAGCGTCCAGCTGACTTTTCAACTAAAAGGCCGCCCTTTGAGGGCGGCCTTTCGTTTCTACAACAACCCGCAGCTATTTTGTTGGGGTGGTGTTCGGACGCAGAGTGGTTGAGTCGATCCTGGGTACCTGCGTCGCGCCCTCCTCGGCTTTGAAGTAAGGTTCTTCCTTGAAGCCAAACAGCTTAGCCGAAATGACAGTAGGGAACCTGGCGCGGGTCGTATTGTAATCCTGCGTTCCGTCGTTGTAATCCTTGCGCGACGTTGCAATGCGATTCTCCGTTCCCACCACTTCATCCTGCAGCTTCAAAAAATTCTGATTAGACTGCAACTGGGGATACGCCTCCTGCAACACGAGCAACCGACCAATCGTGCCGCCAAAACTATTGGCCGCGTCGATAACCGCCTGCTTTTGCTCCGGCGACTTATCACCGCCATCGCCCTGCGGCGCTTGGCTCGTGGCGTTCAAAAGCCGGGATCGCGCTTCAGCAATCTTACCGAAGACTTCCTGTTCCTGCACGCCGGCAAGCTTCGCAGATTCGACGAGGTTATTAATCAGGTCCCCTCGGCGTTGAAGTTGAGTTTCGACGTTGGCCCATTTGCCTTTCACGTTTTGTTGCTTGGTCGTGAGTGTGTTGTAGCCGCAGCCACTCGCCGTTAGCGATACGAAGATGGCTAAAGCCAGTAACAATGTGCGCTTGTAGTTCATGGTTTGATCTCCCGATAGTTTTAAAACTCAGTTTTGTCAACCGCCTCAACTACGTGTTCGACCTGAATCATGTAGGCAGCGAAAAGTTCATTGGCTTCTTCGTCCGTGGCGGGCCGCTCACCCGTGGCCCGCATGGCAAATATTCTTTCGAACGGTTCTGCGTCGAGCTTTAGCAGTTTGGCTGTTGCTCGCACAGAGTCGGGTTTCGCAACCGGCGCCTCCTTACCATGCAGCATCAGCACCGCGCGAAACAGGGAAGCAAAACTCGCCAGACTGTCGCTCATCAGATCGCAAAGCTTCTCGACTGAAACAGAAGCGGGAATGTAAAGGCGACGTAGTTGGATCAACCTACTACGAAGCTCATATTCGGCCTGATGCCGCAAGTGACCGTCAGAAAGCTTGACGAACTCGAACGGGTCTCTGCCGAAAAGTACAACTCGCGCATTTGCCATCTGATGAAACTCGATCGGAAATACGTCCGCAGCGTGCGATAGTTCCTTGATCGTGAAGTAGACCGGGATCGGATTTCCCAACCGGCGCCATTCGCGCATCGGCGCCTGGGCCTGGCGGAGATCTTCAGGAGTTATCCTGTTCAATGCAATAAGCAAGTTGTAATCCGAGCGCAACTCCACCTGGTCGCCTGCCGCTGCAGAACCGTAAAGCACCACCGCAGCGAGATTGTCGCCATGCGTCGCGCGCAAGTCGGTAACCAGGCCGTCCAGCGCTTCCCTAACTAACGTCTTAACCATCTTTTTAGTAGGCGGTGGATAGTAGCAGACTCCCGACTCAAGTCGCGAACAGCTATACTCGTCCGCTACCAACTACCGCCGGAACCGCCGCCGCCAAAACTACCTCCCCCGCCGAAGCCGCCACCAAAGCCTCCACCGCCGCCGCCAAATCCGCCGCCGCCCCAGCCGCTGCTGCTGGAACCTCCCCAACCTCCCCGGCCACTGCTAAGCAAAGAGCCCAGTAGAAACATGTTCAGGCAGCCGCTGCCTCCGCCAGGCTTCATGGAAAGGAGAATAATAATGACGACAAAAGTAATAATACCGAGGGTGCAGCATGAGGATGGCATTCCGGCCGTGGGTTGGCGCCTTGGTCGTTCCCGCGGCGCTCGACGTTTAGCGTAGCTCTGATCTATACCTTCGATGGTGAATCCACGCTTTTCTGCCAGCGTGGCGACGTAGGTCTGAATCGTGTCGTAGATTCCCTGGTTATAGTTTCCTCGTTTGAACTGCGGTACCAGACGTTCTCGCTGGATTTGTCCAACTAAACCGTCAGTTAAATCTCCCTCGAGGTGGTCGCTAACTTGGGTAAAGTACTTGCGATCATTGACGGCCACCACTAACAGGATACCGTTCTTCTCACCTTCTTTTGATCCGATTCCCCAGCCTCGAGCAATGTCCAACGAATACTCGAAGATGTCGCGGTCACCGGTTGTAGGGATGGTTACGACCGCAAACTCAATATCTGCTCGCTGCTTTAGATTTATGTAGATCGCTTCCAGACGCCTGCGAGTATCAGTATCTATGACGTTGGCATAGTCAACGACCGGAGTGAAGGGTTCAGGAAGGGGAATAGGAGACCTGGTCGTAGATTGAGCATGGACGTTTGGACCAGAGAACCAAACCAGAGTCGCGAAAGCGATGGTCAGAAGAGCAAAGCGGAATCCTGGAATCAACCCGGGTCTAAAAACCATCTAATTAACCAAGTCGTCCGTCCAATAGCTCAATCAGCTTATGTAAGAGATAGAACAGTGCTACGCCGACGAAAACGACGATCGACACCCTGGGGTTTCGTTCTTCGTTATGATTCACCTCAGGAATTAAGTCGCTGGCGGCGACGTAGAGGGTTACACCGGCGGAGAAGGGCAGGGCATAAGCAACGGCAGACTGAATCTTCGCCTGAAGCAATGCCACGCTGACTACACCCGCGAGTGTAGCCGCGCCGATCGCCGCGGTAGCCAGCAGGGCCTTCTTTTCAGACCGTCCCGAGGCCAACATTATTGAGGCAACAGTGAACCCTTCGGGCATCTTGTGCAAGAGGATCGCGATAAATACCAGCAGCCCGACTCTAAAGTTAACCAGGAAAGCCGCAGCGATTGAGACCCCGTCGAAGAACGTGTGAATCCAGAGTCCACCGACTGCGGTGTAGGCGGCGGAGGGTCGCATGAACGACTCCGGATGGGTCTCAGCTCCAAAGTGAAAGTGGGGAGCAATCGTGTGTTCGAAGAGTTGAATGACCAGATAACCCGCGAGCAGGAGCGTCATGGCGCCCACCACTGACTCCGCGGCGTTCTCGCCGGAACGGCTCTCCGTCCAGAGGCTGACCGTCTCGGGAAGAATCTCGATAAAGATGGCGGCCAGCATGAAGCCGGCGCCGAGGGCGACGAGATACTTCAGAAAGCGCTCCCCAAATCGATGAGCACCGGCTTTGATTAGTACGAGACCGCCAACTAAGTTTGCTCCCGCAGCAATCAAGCCGAAGAGAAGAAGTTCGGGCAGTCGTCCGAGGATTGACTCCATCCAGATGCTTACTCAATCAAGAATTGTTGGACCTTAACACTGGCGGGCCAATATACATCAAGGCTTTGCACCTGCCTATGAGGTCGGTGGGAGTAAATAAGAATCGCCACGCGGTTCCAAGACTAAGGGGAGGCGAATCGTGCTTTCCTGTCTATCCGCAGATTACGCAGATTTCACAATTGGGGCTGTTAGCCGCAACCAAGGATAAGCGATCCACGAAATTCCACGAAAAGACACCAAGGGCCTGTTAGTGTTAGTTCGTGTGATTTCGTGGATCGTGCTTTCTGTCTTCCGATCTTATCTGCGTAATCTGCGGATAGTCTTCAAGGCTTTGTGACCGACCAGGTGGCGGACAACAGGCGAACAGGAACTTTCTCGACCGCAGGCCATTCAGTAGAAAAACCTAATATTTCCGAGGTTTCCTATTGACACCTTAAATTGTGGGGCGTAGTATCCGATTCGGGTGGTCGAGAGTGGTCGGAAGTGGGTCCAACCTCGTAACAGCCGATCATTAGCCAACTTTTCCAGACGACCACCCACCCAATCTGACTGTTCAACTTATGCTGCGGGGAAACTACACGGCCCGGATAGACCCGAAAGGTCGGCTAAAGGTGCCGACGCCATTCCGTCGCCTAATAGAGGAGAAACAGGGTGATGAATTCTATATCACGAGTCTAACGGGCGAAAGCGTTCGCATATATCCATTGAAGGAATGGGAATCCATCGAGCAGCGCCTTTCGCTTTTGCCCACGATGGATCCGGCGCGACGCAAGTTCCTGGACAGGACGAACTATTATGGCCAACAGGCCACTATCGACGGACAAGGCCGAGTACTGATCCATCCGCTGCTACGTAAGAGCGCCCAGGTCGTCGGTGACGTAGCAGTCTTGGGATACTTGACGTACCTCGAGGTTTGGGAGCTCGATAAGTTTAAGTCACGGATGCTGGCAGACCCTTATACGGAAGCAGACGAAGCGGCGATTTCGAGATTGGGAATTTAGAGCCGTAAATGGCAAATCGTAAATGGAAAGAGCTCGCTATTCAAGGTTCCCGATTTATGATTCACGCTCAGAGAGTTCTTTGAACAAGATCACGGGGCGGTGCTGATGGCGGCGCCCTTGGGGGGCAAAGGCGCGCCCCACCGTCCCGTGCTGCTAGCAGAGACGATGCAATTGCTTGCTCCGGAGCGGGGAGGTCTCTTCATCGATTGCACTGTAGGACTAGGCGGCCATACCGAAGCGCTTCTGGAAAGCTTCACTGGGGCTCGCGTAATCGGGATCGATCTTGACAAAGAGGCGCTCGATTATGCGAGTAACCGCCTGGCGCCGTTTGGAAACCGATTTCGTCCCGTTTGGGCGAACTTCCGTGAGATTAGCGCGATCCTGGAAGAGCTTGGAGAAAAGCAAGCGCAGGGAGTGCTGGCTGATCTCGGCGTTTCCTCACTGCAGTTTGATTCCGCCACGAGAGGATTTAGTTTTCGCTACGACGCCCCGTTGGATATGCGCATGAATCCAGCGAGCGAGACAGAAACCGCCGCTGAGTTGCTGCTCCAGGAATCGGAGGCAGAGATAGCGAGAATTCTTTTCGAGTATGGCGAAGAGCGGCGCTCTCGCCGCATTGCCAAGTGGATCGTTGAAAGCCGCGAGCGGGGAGAGCCGATTCAAACCACCAAAGCTCTGGCTGACCTGGTGCAACGCGCAGTCGGCTACAGCCAGACGAAAACTATTCATCCGGCAACGCGAACCTTCCAGGCGTTGCGCATAGCAGTCAATCGAGAGCTCGCAGGACTGGATCAATTCGTTGCCGCAGCGATAGATCTTTTACAACCGGACGGACGATTCGTAGCGATTAGTTTCCATTCGCTCGAGGATCGAATTATCAAGCAGGAATTCCGCCGGCTCTCCGGGTACTGCCAGTGCCCGCCACGAGTTCCTGTTTGCTCCTGTGGCGCTCGGCGGGCAGTTGAACTCCTAACAAGGCGTCCGGTTGTTCCTGATGATACCGAGGTGGAGCAGAATCCGCGTGCGCGCAGCGCCAAGTTGCGGGCTTGCCGGAAACTCTCTTTAAACACGACGAGTGCCCCAGGATCTCTCACACTCGTCCGATAATACCCCCAGAAAGCTGGAGCCTACGAATGCAGAGACATCTTTCAACACACCGGAACACTCGCGTCCGTCGCCAACGCGACTTTCGCGTTCTCTCCCGCCTGATACTGCTGCTTTGCTGCGGCCTGGTGTTGGCGGTTGGTTTTGTTTTCGCGGCGCGGCAGCATTTTGCTGCGATTCAATTCGGGTACGAGAGCGAGGGTCTGCGCAATGAACGGCAACAGCTACTGGCGGAGCAACAGCGACTGATGATCGAGAAGGAACAAGCATCAGCCCCGGCTCGGCTGGAATATGAGGCACGCCAATTAGGTTTGAAGCCGCTGACGGCCCGACAGGTTGGTACGCAGAGGGCGAACAAAAATCGACGGCTTCCCTTGGCCACGGCCCTCATTAATCCTGCCGCTTCGTTCAATCGCTAGCAGTTGCCTGGAACTACGCTTCCCTCAGCGAGTAGATCAATTTTGGTTGCTGTTTCCTGGCCGTATTGTCAGAAGGGATCCATTTCGGCAATGTTGGCACGCCTTTCCGCTGAATCGAAAAATCGACCTGACGCTTCGATGCGCCGCGCGCTTTTTGTAGCGGCGTTTATCGTCTGTTGGATGCTAGCGATTAGTGTCCGTTTAATCTACCTGCAGATTTCCGACCACGACAGACTGGTCGGGCGCGCGCAACGGCAGCAACAATACGCCCTGGAGACGGGACCCGAACGTGGTCAACTTCTCGACCGGCACGATCGTGAGCTGGCCCGCAGTATTCAAACTACATCCATCTTCGTCGATCCAGCAGAACTTAAGACCCCAGGCGACGTCGCATGTGTTGCGACTCGAGTGGCCTCAGTACTTAAGCTGGACGAAAAAAGTTTGATCGGTCAGCTTACGCTGTCGCAGGATGGAAGTCGCAGATTTCTATGGTTGGCGCGGCGATTGGCTGCCGATCAAGCAAGAGAGATCCGAGGCTTGGGCCTGCCTGGGGTTCACTTCCGGACCGAGCCGAAGCGGTTCTATCCCAACGGTTCACTGGCGGCACACGTGCTGGGCTTTGTCGGACTTGATGGGGCCGGACTGGGTGGAGTGGAACTAAGCTATAACGAGAAGGTTAGCGGTGAACCTGGAAAACTCTTCGTGGAGAAGGATTCCAGAGGGAATGCCTATGAGAGTTTCGAGCTTCCCTCACAGCCCGGGCAAACGATTGTTCTCACGATTGATCAATCGGTTCAGTATCGGGCCGAACAGGCGCTCGTGGCCGCCGTTAAGAAAAGCCGCGCAAAATCCGGGACCGCGATTGTTCTCGATCCCCGTTCGGGAGAACTCCTGGCGCTGGCCAATGCACCCACTTTCGACCCAAACGACGTCGGAGCTGTCTGGCCAGAATCGCGATCCAACTGGGCGCTGCAAAATATCTACGAGCCGGGATCCACCTTCAAAATCGTTTCTTTTTCCGCGGCTATCGAAAAGGGTCTGGTCAAACCCGAGGATCGCATCGATTGCCAGATGGGCGCGATTACCATTGCCGGAAGAACCATCCGGGATCATAAGGCTTTTGGCACCTTGACGATCGCCGAAGCACTTGCAAAGTCGAGCAATGTAGCTGCCATCAAACTTGGACTGCGGGTGGGCGATGCCACCATGCATGAATTCATCACTCGTTTTGGCTTTGGTTCGCGCACTGGTATCGAGCTGCCGGGTGAAACACCGGGCCTGCTGCGGCCCGTGACGCGCTGGCAGGCATCGTCTATAGGATCCATTGCTATCGGTCAGGAGATTGGCGTAACCCCGCTGCAGATGGCAGCCGCGTTCGGCGTTCTCGCGAACGACGGTGTGCGGGTTGCCCCTCATCTGGTTCGCGAAATTCGAACATCCTCAGGAACGAGCGCATATCGTTCGAATCCGGAACAGCGGCGCGTGGTCACTCCGGAAACGGCGCGTACCTTGCGCAGGATGCTCGAGGAAGTGACCGTGAAGGGGACCGCCAAACTGGCGCAACTCGACGGTTACAGCGCGGCTGGCAAAACTGGCACGGCGCAGAAGATTGATCCCAGGACCAAGACGTATTCGAAAACGAAGCACATTGCATCGTTTGTTGGTTTCGCTCCAGTGGACAACCCAGCGGTAGTGATCATCGTGGTGATTGACGAACCAGCCGGCGCCTATCACGGCGGCGACGTAGCAGCGCCGGTCTTCCGCGAGATAGCCGAAAAGATTTTGCCTGATCTGGGTATCGCTCCCGATACCAAACTCAAGTTAGAGTCAGATCAAGTGGCCCAGTCAGCGCAGGCGGAGCAGAGTTCTGCGGCCGCCAAAGCTCAGGAAGAGCGGACCCGACTGGAAGACGCGCGCCAGGCCACTATGCCGAGCGTCGCCAGTCGCGACGGAAGAGTCGGAGAGATTGTTTACGCGGTGGCCAGCAGCAAAGCAGTCTTGATGCCGGATTTGCGAGGCCGCAGTGTGCGGGACGTGGCGCGCGCATGTGCGCAACTGGGACTGCAAGTGGAGGCTCGGGGGGATGGCCACGTGATGCGCCAGAGTCCGGCGCCGGGCACTGAGGTGGGATCAGGCCAGGTAGTCTCTGTTGACTTCGCCAGGGCCAACTGAATTTGCTCGCGATTGAGTTTGCTGATCATGAGGACGTACCCGACGAATCTGAACCTTCAGGGGGGCCAAAGATGAACCCCCGTCGCAGCTTGAGCAGCCCCAGTTCTGAAAGTGGAGTAGGTTCCAGAGTGGAAGCCTGTAGGAAGCGCTTGCGTACGATTCGTGCCGGTCAAAAAGGCCAGACAATTGAGCCGGGGGCCGGAATTTCAGTCGCTTGCGAGGTTGAAACTGGCGCCGAGACGTCGCAAAGTCCGGGTGTCATCGAGGCGAAAACGGAAAGGCTGGACGAGGCTGGAATAACGTGAATGTCCGAGAAGCGTCGATACTGATGGGCGCCGATGCCGCACAGGTAAGCGCCGAGTTGTTTGACAAAAAAATTACAGACTTTTCCATCGATTCGAGGTCGGTTCACGCGGGCGAACTCTTCTTTGCCTTATCGCAGGAAGATTACGCCCGCGCGGGCTTTAATGGCACGTTTGCGGATGCACATGAATTCATTGCAGAGGCCCTGGATCGTGGGGCCATCGCTGCCGTCGCCCGTGCCGACCGGGCTCGGGACGATGAGCGCCTCTGGGGGTTGGCTGATCGGCTGCTATTAGTTGACGACGCAATTGCGGCGTTGCAGACCCTCGCTCACCGCGTCTATGAAGCCTGGGCCAAGACCGTCGTGGGGATCACTGGCAGCGCAGGGAAAACAACGGCGAAAGAATTGACGGCGCATGTTCTCGGCAGCACCGGACGGCGTATTCTGAAGAGCGAGCGAAATTATAACAACGGCCTGGGCCTTCCGCTCTCGGTGTTACAAATGGTGCGTCACGGCAGATCGCCGGAACAATTCGATGTAGCAGTCCTGGAGATGGGTATGTCTTCGCCCACGCACGAAATCCGACGGCTCTGTGAGATTACCCCACCCGATATCGGAGTAGAGCTAATGATAGCTCCGGTTCACCTTGAATACCTGGGAAGCATCGAAAACATCGCGGCCGCAAAGGCCGAGCTGATTGAGGGTCTCAAGCCTGGTGGCACTGCGGTCTTAAATGCTGACGATGAGTGGGTGATCAGAATGCGCGACAAGCACCATGGCTCCACGATTACGTTTGGCATCGATCACGCGTCAGATGTCACCGCCACGGAGATCGAGACCGAGCATTTGGGTCGGGTAAAGTTTCGGCTGCAGACACCTCTGGGTGAGGCTCCGGCGGTATTGCCAATGAGCGGCCGTCACAACTTGATGAACGCGCTCGCTGCCGCTGCGGTGGCGACATGCCTGCAGATTCCGCCCCAACCAATTGCGGCCGCTTTGCGGCAGGTGCAGCCGCCTGGCATGCGCGGCGAGACGCTCGACTTCGCCGGGGGATTCACCGTCGTGGACGATTCTTACAACTCGAATCCACGTTCCTTGATTAGCATGGTTCGGACCATCGCCGAAGCTGGGGAGGCCAGAAAGCGACGTATTGTAATAGCCGGTGAGATGTTGGAGTTGGGAGCTGAGGCCGCGCGGCTGCATCGGGAAGCGGGAGCTGAGATTGCCCGCACCGGCATCGATGTTCTCTGGGGCGTTCGCGGTCTGGCTGCGGAAATAATCGTCGGGGCGAGAGCAGCAGGCTTAACGGCAACTCGGTTTTTCGATAGCTCACAGGAGGCCGCGTCCGCTCTGTTGGACGAAGTGACGGAAGGGGATTTGATCTTGGTCAAAGGGTCGCGAGGAGTAGCTACCGACAAGATAGTTAGCGAGCTACGCCTACGATTCGAACTGGCGCACGCAAGTGGAAACGTCTGAAGCATCACGATCCGTGCTCTTGTTTGTACCTTGAAGACAAATCGATTCCAGACAAATCGATTCCTGATCCGGGGATAAAACGCCGAAGATGATCTACTACTTCTTATACGAACTGCTCTACCACCATTTCAAGGAGAAGGATTGGTTTCTGATAAAGGCGCTTAACGTTTTCCAGTATGTCACTTTCCGCACTGCCTATGCCACGATCACAGCCCTGCTGCTTTCCCTCCTGTTTGGCGGCAAGTTCATCCAGGCGCTACGGAGATGGAACGTCGGACAACAGATTCGCGAGGAAGGCCCGCAAGGGCACCAGGCGAAGCGAGGCACTCCCACCATGGGAGGCGTGCTGATAGTTGGCTCCGTGCTGATCTCAACTCTGCTCTGGGCGCGTCTAACTAACATTTACATCTGGACCATCATAATCGCCACTCTCTTGTTCGCCACGATCGGCTTTCTTGATGATTACGCGAAGATGGCCAAACAGCGAAGCTTGGGTCTTACCGGCAAACAGAAGTTGCTGGCCCAACTGATGATTGCCTTTGGTGTCTGGATCGTTCTTTTCATTTCTACCAAGTACTTAGCCAGCGATTATTCATGGAATGTCAGCTTCCCTTTCCTGAAAGCTACATCTGAGCCGTTCGGGATCAGCTACATCGGTCCTTATCTCTATCTGATACTGATTGTGATCGTGCTGCTGGGCTGGTCAAACGCAGTGAACTTGACCGACGGCCTGGATGGGCTCGCGATTAGCGTGACCTTCATTGCCATGGCTGCTATGACTGGCTTCACTTACTTAACTAGCGATGCGCGCTGGGCAGGTTACCTGGAGCTAACACACCGGCCTGAAGCGGCGGAGTTGACAGTGTTTTGTGGCGCGATGGCGGGAGCCAGTCTGGGCTTCCTTTGGTACAACGCGCCGCCGGCGGAAGTGTTCATGGGAGACGTGGGGAGTCTGGCCATCGGCGGAGCGATTGGAACCGTCAGCATCCTGACGAAACATGAATTCATGCTGGTCATGGTGGGCGGGGTTTTTGTCCTCGAAGCCTTGTCGGTGACGCTCCAGGTAGGTGTTTTCAAGATGACCAGGAGAACCACCGGCACTGGCAGGCGACTCTTCAAGATGACTCCACTGCATCATCATTTCGAGATGCAGGACTGGAAGGAATCGAAAATCGTTTTTCGATTTCTGATCCTGGCAATACTTTTCGCGCTCCTGAGTCTTTCGACGTTGAAGCTGAGGTGAACAGTGGGCAGTGGACAGTGGACAGTGGACAGTGGGCAGTGGGCAGTGGACAGAATGCAGAAAGCAGAGAGCTATGAGCAGTTGGATGGAACGCAGCAAGTCTGATTATTTTAAGGTTGGGGATAGCCGGAGGCCGTCGTTAACTGCCTCCTGCCTCCTGCCTTCTGCCTACTGTCCACTGTCCACTGTCCACTGTCCACTGCACACTGCCCACTGTCCACTGCCCACTGTCCACTGCTGTGAGGTCGGTTGAAACTGGCTGGCAAGAAAGTCTTGGTCATAGGCGCAGCGCGCAGCGGAATTGCCAGCGCGAAGTTTTTGGCCGCGCACGGCGCGACCGTCGCCCTCAACGACGGGAAGCCAATGGAAAAGTGGAGCCCGGAAGCAATCGCTCTCAAAGATGAGGGAGTGGGCTGTCTTCCCGGTGAGCTGCCGAGTTGGCTGCTCGACAATATAGACCTCGTAGTGGTGAGTCCTGGAGTGCCCGTCAAAAGCATTCCGGTCAGGTACGCCGAGCGAGCAGGCGCTGAGATCATTGGTGAAGTGGAGCTGGCTTCGCGGTTTTTAAGGGGCCGCATGGTGGCTATAACCGGGACCAACGGCAAGACCACGACCACGGCGCTGATAGGTGAGTTGCTGAGAGATGCGGGATTGCCGGTGCTGGTGGGAGGAAACATCGGCACGCCGCTGATAACGCTGGTAGAAGACTCGAGAGATGACGGCTGGACGGTGGTCGAACTATCGAGCTTTCAGTTGGAGACGATTAAAGAATTCCACCCCTCGGTTGCAGTAGTGCTGAACGTCACGCCGAATCATATGGATCGCTACGAAGCATTTACCGACTACGCCGCGGCCAAGCACCGGATTTTTATGAACCAGGAGTCTGGCGACGTTGCTGTACTCAATGACGACGACGAACTGGTTTCGTCCTGGGCGAGCGGTTTGCGTGCTCATGTCGTGACCTTCAGCGTGCGACGCGAGCCGCAGGAAGGGCTCTTCCTACGCGGTAGGGATTTGGTTTCTCGTACCCGTGAGGGCGAACGAACGCTTATGAAGCGTGACGAGATGAAACTCCGAGGGCTTCACAATGTTGAGAACGTGCTGGCTGCGTTGTCAGCGGGTCTCGCGTGCGGCGCCAGTCCTGAATCGATGCGCAAAACCGTGAGTCGCTTTGAACCGGTGGAGCACCGTCTGGAGCTGGTTGCTGAGATTAAGGAGGTTAGGTTTTACAACGACTCAAAAGCCACCAGCGTGGATGCGACGATAAAAGCCTTGGAAGCTTTTAAGGATGATGCCGGCAAGGTTGTCCTAATTCTCGGTGGTCGGGGTAAGAAAGCGCCTTACGCTCCACTCGTGGAGCTTATTCACCAGCGCGTGCGACAACTTGTTTTAATTGGGGAAGACGCGGAAACGATCGCCAGGGAACTCGGCGAGTCCGCGCCAGGACAACGAGCCGTTGATATGCGCGAAGCAGTCAAACTCTCGTTTCAATCAGCGCAGGCAGGGGACATCGTCTTGCTCGCACCTGCGTGCGCAAGCTTCGATATGTTTGAGAGCTTCGAGCACCGGGGGAAAGTCTTCAAAAGCGAAGTTTCGAGTTTGGAGTTTCGAGTTTCGAGTCATGAGCTGGACCGGAAGGCTGAACTCGAAACTCGAAACCCGAAACTCGAAACACCGAATTAGCAATGGCTAGAAAACTTTATCCAGACAAATGGTTATTTGCTGCCACGGTTGGCTTGGCGCTTTTTGGCGTGGTGATGGTTTATAGCGCTTCGGCCGTGATGGCCCAGCGTGAAAACGGCAATGAGTTTCATTACGTCCTCAAGCAGGGAATCTGGACGGGAATCGGTTTCGTGGTCATGCTGGTGGCCCTGCAAGTCGACTACAAGCACTTAAAAAATCGTCGTGTCGTTTACGGTTTGCTGGCAGTGACGACGGTCATGTTGCTGGCGGTCTTCGCATTTCCCGCCACCAACGGCGCCCATCGCTGGATCAAGCTTGGCCAGCTCTCGATGCAACCGTCAGAACTTTCCAAGTCCGCACTGGTGATCTTCCTTGCATACTTCCTCGAGAGGCGCGCGGGTGAGGAAGGCCAATTCTGGACCACATTTATGCCGTGCGCGCTTGTCACATGCGCCTTGGCCGGTCTGATCGTGATCGAGCCTGACCTCGGTACGGCAATGATGCTCGGCGTAATTTTTGTCATCGTTGTCTACACAGCCGGCGCTCGGCTAAAGCACCTGGCAATGGTGGTAGCACCGGCGCTGTTAGTTGTGGCGGGTCTGCTGATCTTTGTTCCTTTTCGAGTTCGGCGTCTGGTCACTTTTCTCGATCCGTGGGCGTCGCCGCTGGGGAGCGGATTTCAGGTGGTGCAGTCGCTCATTGCCGTGGGCTCCGGCGGACCAAATGGTTTGGGATTCGCTCAGGGCAAGCAGAAGATGATGTTCCTGCCTTTTGCTCACTCTGATTTCATTTACGCAGTTGTGGGTGAAGAATTGGGATTGGTAGGAGCGTTGGCTGTGATTGCGGTTTTTGCTCTCTTTCTCTGGCGTGGCTTACGGATATCACTGCTGGCGCCGGACCGATTTGGGATGCTGTTGGCATTAGGTTTGGTAACGGCAATTGTTACGCAAGCCCTCTTCAATATCAGCGTGGTCCTGTCAATGGTCCCGACCAAGGGCATTCCGCTACCCTTCATTTCGTACGGCGGATCATCTTTGGTGCTCACGCTCGCAGCGGTGGGCATACTGCTCAATATTTCTCAACAAACCTCCGGTTCGTTCGACAGCGGACTGCTGAGATCAATAATGACCCGCGCGGACCGAGAACTGAGAAAACCGCGGGTCGTCACTGGCAGGCGAATCCCTTCGTCGCGCTTCGGGTAAAAAACACGATGCGCGCCCTGATCGCCGCGGCGGGAACCGGCGGCCATATCTATCCGGGGATTGCCGTAGCCAAAGAGATTGTCCGCCGCGACCCGGAGTCGGAAATCAGATTTGTTGGCACTGCCCGCGGGCTCGAAACGAAACTTGTGCCGAAGGCGGGTTTTGAACTTTCGATCATTGACAGTGCCGGCTTGAAGAGTGTTGGCGTCGTCGCCCGGCTGCGTGGCGTCGCCATTCTCCCGCGCAGTTTTCTGGCTGCGAAACGGGTCATCAGGGACTTTCGGCCCGACATTGTGATAGGCGCTGGCGGGTATGTCTCCGGACCGGTAGTGTTGACAGCGGCAATGCTGAACCTGCCCACGCTAGTCATGGAGTCAAACGCTTTACCCGGTTGGACCAATCGCATGCTGTCCCGATTCGTAGACAGGGCGGCCGTCTCGTTTGAAAAGTCGCTCAGTGTTTTTCGCGGCAAGGGAGTGGTGACCGGCAATCCGGTAAGGCGCGAGTTCTTTGAGATACCGCGAAGGGAGCGTGAAGCAGGCCGATTCTCGGTGCTGGTTTTTGGTGGATCGCAAGGGGCGCATGCTATCAACCAAGCAATGGTTGCAGCACTGCCGCACCTGGAAAATTTGCGAAGCGCCTTGCGAATCACACATCAAACCGGCGAGGCTGATTTTGAACCGGTACGCGCGGCGTATGTGGATACCGGTTGGGCCGAGCAAGGGGATGTGAGGCGCTATATCGACGACATGGTGCTGTCGTTTGGCGCCGCCGATCTTGTGATTTGTCGGGCCGGCGCGACAACCACAGCAGAACTTATCGCGGCGGGTAAAGCCGCCATTATGATTCCTTTTCCATTAGCAGCCGATGACCATCAGAGAAAAAACGCGGAGGCACTCGAAGCGGAGGGGGCCGCCAGGGTGATCCTGCAGCAGGACTTAAGCGGCGCCAGACTGGCCCAGGAGATAGAAAAACTTTTCCAATCTCCCGACGAGATCCGGAAGATGGAAGAAGCCAGCCGCAAAATGGCCCGTGGCGACGCAGCCGCAGCCGCGGTTGATTTGATCGAGGAGTTGATTGAAAGCCGAAGGCAGTGAACAGTGAACAGTGAACAGTGAACAGTGACAGTGGACAGTGGACAGTGGGCAGTTGACAGTGGACAGTGGACGGCAGGCAGAAAGCAGAAGGCACAGTAGGCAGTGGGCAGTACGCAAAGTCAGATAGAAATAAGCAGCCGAATGGAACTTAGTAAGTCTAATTGTTTTAGAGCCGGGATTGCCACAGTCTGGTGCGGGTTGCGTTTAACCGCCTACTGTCCACTGTCCACTGATTAGTATGTTTCGACGAATTCAGCATGTACATTTCGTGGGCGTCGGCGGCATAGGTATGTCGGGGATTGCCGAGGTGCTGGTTAATCTCGGATTCCGGGTGTCCGGTTCCGATCAGAAGAGATCGAACGTGACTTACCGCTTACAGGAGATGGGCGTGGGCTTTAGTGAGGGTCACAGCGCGGAGAATATCGGTGATGCTCAAGTCGTAGTGCGTTCCACGGCGGTGCGGGATGACAATCCTGAGGTCTTAGAGGCGCAGCGGCGCTCCATCCCGGTGATTCCCCGCGCGGAGATGCTCGCCGAATTAATGCGGCTGAAACCGCATTCGGTGGCCGTGGCCGGCTCGCATGGGAAAACCACAACCACTTCGATGGTCGCGACCGTGCTCGGACATGCGGGACTTGATCCAACAATCGTCGTGGGTGGGGTCGTGGGTGCGTTTGGATCGAATGCACATCTGGGTAAAAGCGATCTGATGGTTGTCGAAGCTGATGAAAGCGACCGCTCGTTTCTCATGCTTACGCCGACAATTGCTGTGGTTACGAATATTGACCGCGAACACATGGACTACTATCACGATATGGACGACGTGCGCGCCTGCTTTACCAGTTTCGTTAACAAAGTGCCTTTCTACGGAGCTTCGGTGCTTTGCCTGGACGATCCTAACGTGCAAGCAATCATTCCTCACGTCGAACGACGCAGAATGACTTACGGATTGAGCGCCCAGGCCGATATCTCAGCCCATAGTATCCGTTACGATCAAAGTTTTGGATCGAGTTTTACTATCTGGCGAAGTGGCAATCACGTCGGCGAGATCAATCTGCGCGTGCCCGGCCTGCACAATATTTACAACTCGTTGGCAGCCATAGCTGTGGGCTTCGAACTGGATGTTCCCTTCGAGCAGATTGTCGAAGCGCTGGGCGGCTTCGCAGGCGCGGGAAGACGTTTTCAATTTAAAGGTGAGGTGGGAGGAGTGCTGGTCATTGACGACTACGGTCATCACCCCACCGAAATCAAAGCAACCCTGGCAGCAGCGAAGATTGGATCCGGGGGACGCCGCATCGTCGTGCTTTTTCAGCCGCATCGCTACAGTCGTACCCACGATCTAATGGAAGAGTTTGCGCGTTCATTTAACAATGCTGATTCGTTGTTCATCACAGACATATACGCGGCCAGCGAGGAACCAATCGAGGGTGTTAACGCGGAGGCGCTGACGGATGCGATCAAACGTTTCGGCCACAAGGACGCCCAGCACATCGGAGCTCTCGAGAATGCGCCGATGACTTTGCGAGATCACATTCAGCCCGGCGATCTCGTGCTTACACTCGGAGCAGGGACCGTCAGCCGTGTGAGCGAACAACTGTTGGGGCTTTTACGTGAACGAGGTGACGCCCAGGCGGGTTGAGTTTGATGTCAGCAGCAACCGACGAAATACAGATCAGGCAGCGGGATGCGGCGATTGAGCGAATTGCCGCGCGGCTCGGAGTGCGCGCCGAGCGAGGACGGCGCTTCGCGGAATTGACCAGTCTCAGAGTAGGTGGATCTATCGATTGGGTCGTCTCTCCACAAACTGAGGCGCAAGCTGCGGCAGTGGTTTACGCCCTGGACGAAGCAGGCATCGGCTGGCGGGCACTCGGGTCGGGCAGCAATGTACTTGCCGATGATGGCGAGCATCACTACATAGTTTTGAGTTTGAAAGACTTGAAAGGCGAAGTGCGAATTGATGGTCAGATGGTCCAGGTTAGCGCCGGCTATTCTTTGCCACGTCTATGCGTCGATGTTGGCCGGCAGGGCCTTGCAGGCATTGAAGGCCTCGGGGGAATTCCCGGAACCGTTGGCGGCGCTCTTTGGATGAACGCTGGAGCTTACGGGCACGAGATCGGAAAAGTAACTGAGACTGTGAGAGCGGCTCGGGAGGGTCAAGTGGTTGAAATCCCGGGCAGCACGGTCCAATGGAACTATCGTCACACTTCATTTGCGGAAGGAGAATTGCTGTTGGGCGCCACGTTGCGGTTGCAGCCCGACGCTCCCGAAAGAATCCTGGCTCGCATGGAAGAAGCCAAGAGTCGCAGGATGGCAACCCAGCCGCATGGCGGCCGATCGGCTGGTTGCTTCTTCAAGAATCCACCGGAAAGCATTGTGGGCACCGGCAAGATCATCGATGAGATGGGGATGAAGGGCGCGCGCCGCGGAACGGCAGCAGTCTCTCCGATTCATGCAAACTTTATCGTCACCGAGGGCGAGAATGCGCGGGCCGAAGATGCGCTGGCGCTGGCCGAAGAAATCCGAGAACGCGTTAAGCGCGAACAGGGAATTGAGCTGGAGTATGAAGTGGAACTCTGGCGGGCAAATGAACCGCAGAAAAGAGACCCCGACGTTCCGGAGTAAGGAGCAATAATTGTGAGAGAACAAGTGATTTCCCAGAAGGTTGGCAATCGCAGTGGAATGGTGGCAAAGCGGCGCGCGGACGGAGTTGCGCAGCGACCGCTCCGACGTGACCGCGACGGATGGGGCCAATCCCTGGGCCACCGTATGCGCGCAATGCTTGATTACGTTCCGCTCATTTTAAAGGTGACCCTCGCAATAGTCGTTGGCGGACTCATCTTTGCCGGGTATCGAGCTGCCTCGGCGGCCAGTTTTTTTCAGATTCGCAAAGTAGAGATAAAGGGTGATTTCCGAGCCTCGGCTACAGATGTTCAGACCCTCGTAATGCGCGAGGTTGCTAAAACAGGAGTTTGGCGGGCCGACCTCGAGGAAATAAGCACCCGCCTCGAGCGCCTTCCGTGGATTCGCCTGGCGATGGTTTCTCGTGTGTTGCCGGACGGCATACGTGTTCGACTTGAAGAGCGGCAACCACGCGCTGTGGTGCGCACAGCCGCGGGCCGGTTTCTCTGGGTGGATGACGATGCAGTGCTGCTGGGGGAGATGCTCCCAGCGGATCAGATGCCGGCATTTTTCCTGCGAGGTTGGAACGAAGAGCCAGGCGACATAATACGCAAAGAGAACATGGATCGCGTGAAGAGGTTTATGGAGCTGCAACATGAGTGGAGCGCTGCCGGATTGTCGGAGCGTGTGAGCGAAGTGAACGTTATCGACCTGCGCGATGTCAGAGCACAACTAGCCGGCGACGACTCACGGATAGAGGTGCGACTTGGTTCCCAGGACTTTAGTAAACGGTTGAAGGATGCTCTCAGCGTCCTGGACGCTCACCGCCAAACACCTCGAGGACGGTTCATAAGTTACGTAGACCTAACTCAAGGCAGGCGAGCGATTGTTGGGTTCATGTCTGGCGCCCACGCCCTCAGCGACAGCGCTGCTACAAGTAACTCTTCGGTTAACGAGGCCAGGACGGTCGATACGGCCGCCAGGCCCGAACGTAACAACCGGGTCGCGGCTATCGCAGCCCGTCAGAGCAAGGTGGAAAAGAAACGTGAAGCTAGGACGAGTCGCAAAGAAACGAATGGCGGAGAGCGACCAAGACGGGCCCGACCTACCCAATGATTGCTGAACGGGTTTTTTTAAGGAGCAGAAGGTAGATGGCTAAGCGCGCCCAACACACGATTGGCCTGGACATCGGAACGAGCAGGGTCACGTGTATCGCCGGTGAACCCGGTGAGGGCGGCTTGTTGGAAATCGTGGGCATCGGAGAAACCGAGGCGCGCGGACTTCGCAAGGGTGTGATTGTGAATCCTGATGCGGCGGTGGACGCGATCAAGAAGGCTGTCGAAGAAGCTGAAAGAATGAGTGGTATTGAAGCCGAAGAGGTAACCATAAATCTCGCCGGCTCCCACATTCTCGGTTTTAATGGTCAGGCGATTGTGGCGGTTTCCGGGCGTGATCGCGAAATCTCACATGATGATGTGCGTCGCGCGATCGACTCCGCCTGTGCGATTCAACTTCCCGCCGGGCGCGAGATAGTTGACCGCCTGCCTCAGGAGTTCATCGTTGACGATCAGGATGGAATTAACGACCCCGTGGGAATGATTGGGGCCAGGCTGGCCGTCAAGGTTCATATTGTTACCAGTCCAGTGACCGCGCGGCAAAATGCCATCAATGCCGTTAACCGAGCAGGTTTGGTGGTGGCTGATATGGTGCTGGAGCAACTTGCGGCCGCCGAAGCTTCTCTCACCGAGGACGACAAGGAGTTTGGCGCGGCGCTGGTGGACGTTGGTGCGGAAACGACCGGGCTGGTGATCTATCAGCGTGGGGCAGTCCAGCACACGGCGGTGTTCCCGCTGGGCGGCTCCCATTTCACTAACGACATCGCTTTCGGACTGCGCACTCCGATTCCCGAAGCGGAAAAGATCAAACGCGCGGTGGGATGTGCTTGCAGCACATCGCTGAGTGAGATGGAGCGGAGCGAGCTGGTAGAGGTTCCGTCGGTCGGCGGGCGCGCTCCGCGTCAGCTTTCACGTCAGATTCTTTGCGACATTCTCCAACCGCGCGCCGAAGAAGTTCTGATGCACGTTGCCGATGAGATCAAGGACTCCGGTTGGGAACGCCAGCTCTCGAGTGGCGTGGTGTTAACCGGTGGTGGAGCATTATTGAGCGGTATGACAGAGATTGCCGAGCAGGTTTTTGATGCTCCCGTACGTTTGGGTTTTCCGGAAAGAGATCGCTTCGGCGGTTTGGTTGAAGATGTGCGGAGTCCCGCGTGGGCTGCTGCCGCTGGATTGTCGTTGGTGGCGTTCCGCGCCCAAGCTACGGAGATGCGCGCGGGCATCAGTCGCAGAGGCTCGACCGGTAAGCTCACACATTTCGTTTCAAGATTTCGAAATCGTTTCAGTAGTATTTTTTGACAAGTTGTTGTATGCTCCCGCACCGGCTGCACAAGATGTTGTCCGCAACATATCGATGTCCATGGCGCGAGCTACCCAATATAGAAGAAAAGGCCCCTGGAAGCCTTCCCGCTTTGGGAGAGAGGAAACAACTATGGCACCGGACGCTCGTAAAACCGGAACAGGCATTAATATTTTCATCGATGATGATCCCCCCATCACTGGTGCGCGGATAAAAGTTATCGGAATCGGTGGTGGCGGGGGTAATGCCGTGAACCGCATGATCGAGTCCGGTATCGAAGGAATCGAGTTTCTAGTTGCCAATACTGACCTTCAGGCGCTCAAGCGCTCGCGGGCTCCGATCAAAATCCAGTTGGGCAGCCGCCTTACCAAGGGTCTGGGAGCGGGAGCCGATCCGGGCGTCGGACGCGAAGCAGCGCTGGAAGATACCGACAAGATCATCGAGGTATTGGAAGGCGCCGACATGGTTTTTGTGACTACCGGACTCGGTGGCGGGACGGGCACTGGGGGCGCTCCGATCATTGCCTCGCTGGCCACTGAATTGAATTGCCTCACTGTGGCCGTCGTAACCAAGCCTTTTCATTTTGAAGGTCGCCGCAGAATGCAGCAGGCTGAACACGGCCTGCGCGAGCTGCGCGAATGCGTGGACACGGTTATCACCATCCCCAATGAACGGCTGCTGCACACAGTCGAGAAGGGGGCCTCACTGGCCGACTCGTTCAGAATAGCTGACGATGTCTTGCGCCAGGCAGTGCAGGGAATCAGCGATCTGATCACGGTTCCAGGCTTAATCAATCTCGATTTTGCAGACGTTAAGTCGATTATGTCCGGAATGGGCATGGCTTTGATGGGCGCTGGACACGCCACGGGCGAAAATCGGGCCATCGAAGCGACCCAGCAAGCTATCTCGTCGCCCCTCCTTGAGGAAGCTTCGATTCAAGGCGCGAAGGGCGTGCTCATCAATATCACCGGTGGGCCAGATCTAACGCTCTACGAGGTTGCCGCGGCCTCTTCCATCATTCGAGAGGCTGCCGACGAAGACGCCAACATTATCTTCGGCGCCGTGATTGATGAGAACATGCGCGATGAGATGAAGATCACGGTGATTGCGACCGGCTTTGACAGAGAATCAGTTGCGCTTGCGTCCGCCGGCTCTATAGGGGTCCTGCCGGCCAACGCGCAGCTCTACACTCAGAGACCAACCGATGATTTGCCCCGTCCGATGATGAGTCATGCCCGCGCAGACGATCTCGACGTCCCGACCTTCATCCGAAAAAAAGCTGACTAGTTAGGGGTCGCGAACCCTAACTCGATGAAAGGAAGGCTGGCAGGCGGCCTTCTTTTTGTTAATAAAGCTCTTTTCGATTTACCGTACTGGCCGGTACGTTTCAACACTTTGTACTGAAGAGCTGTTTTCTGCTTTGCTTTTTCTTTTGTGGTTGTGTAGCATGGCGGCATTCCTTGCAGGACTTTCCATTACGGGTAAATTCCCTCTCCTTAAGTGGCCGTTAGCCTGCGAGAGTATTTGATTGTCGATCCGGGTCAGCTCATCCTTTCCACTAATGTGCCTGGCGCGATCGCTTTAAACCCCGTCCTATGATTGTTGGAGGAGAATCAGGTGAATCGCAAACTTATTAGAACCACACTCGCGGAGGTAAAAGGAAAAGCGCGCGAGACGCCGCCGCCCAGAGAGCGGACGAATGGCAGCCCTCACCGCGGTCCGATTGGCGATGGTGGGAGAGAGACCTCGCAGCGTGCTGCCCAGCAGGCTGCGGTTCAGGTACGCAAGCGGGTCCCGCCGCCGCTCGAGACCAACGCGGAAATCTTCTATTACAAGAAGCAAATCGACGCGCACACTCTCATGGTCATCATTTTACTCGACGGTGAAGAGCTTGAAGGCACAATCGAGTGGTATGATCGAGGCGCATTAAAGGTCAACCGCCAGTCGGCGCCCAACCTTCTGGTCCTGAAGCGGAACATCAAGTACATGTACAAGGCCGACGAACGCGCAGAGCCAACGCCGGAATAGTATTGAACTACCGGTTTGACCGTACTCATCTCTGGTCCCAGCCTCTACGCGCGTCGTCTCCACAAATGAGACAGTTCGCCAATAGCTCATCCCACTTCGGCTATCGACCGAGACGATCATTGCCACGCATCGGCATCACGATGGGTGATCCTGCCGGGATCGGTCCGGAGGTTGTTCTGAAGGCCGTTGCCGAGGAAGAGATCACCCGCGTTTGCGCCCCGGTGATTATCGGGGATGCGCAGTTGCTGGCCCATACGGCCCGGACCCTCGACTTGCAGTGTGGCTACGACATCATCCGTCAGGGAGAGCCACTGCCTGAAAATCTCGCGGAGCCCGTCATTTTTCATCTGGATAACATCGGCGGATTCGTTGAACCGAGCATCGAATCGGGAGCGGCCGGAAAAGCTGCCGCGGGTTACATAGAAGCCGCAGTCGAGCTTTGTGCGGCGGGTAGCGTTGATGCAATCGCGACGGCCCCGATCAACAAGCGGGCGTTGTTCCTGGGAGGATATAGCTTTCCCGGGCACACTGAGTTTCTCGCTCATCTCACGGGGAGCGAAGATTCGGCGATGGCCTTCGTGGCCGGGAATCTCCGAATCGTGTTGTTGTCCACTCATGTTCCGCTGGCTGAAGCAATCCGACTGGTGGAGCGTGAACGCATTATCCGAACCATAAATCTTGCAAATCGCGAACTCAGACGCTGGGGCATTGAACGCCCGCGACTTGCGGTAGCGGCGTTGAACCCGCACGGCGCGGAAGGAGGCCTGTTTGGCGTGGAGGAGGCTGCGGAAATTGTTCCCGCTATCGAGGCATGCCACGGAGTTGATGACGTCAATGTGCGCGGACCCTTTCCTGCAGACACGGTTTTTTTACGCGCTTCGCGAGGCGAATTCGACGCAGTGATCGCCTGTTATCACGATCAAGCCATGATTCCGGTAAAATGTCTTTCTTTTGGAGAGGCTGTGAACGTCACTCTGGGCTTACCATTTATTCGCACCTCCGTAGATCATGGGACGGCATTCGACATAGCCGGTAAGGGTCTGGCTGAACATTCAAGTATGATGGCTGCGATAAAACTGGCGGCAGAATTGTCAACTAGCGCGGGCGAGAGTAGCCGCGCTGGGGAAGTCTAAACAAAAAATGGTTAGTGAAGATAGGACCTCAGGGTCAGACACCAAAGGGCGCCGGGTTATCGTAGCCGACGACGATCCGGCAATCCTCCGTCTCGTGAAGACAATTCTCGAGAAGGAGAACTACACGGTAGTAACGGCTCGTGATGGGCGAGAGGCCTACAAGATACTGCAAAACGATCAGAACTTTTTGGCGGGAGTGTTCGACGTGGTGATGCCGCACATCTCCGGACCTGAGCTGGTGCGCTTCATGAAGACGGAAAAGAGACTGATGCGAATCCCTGTGATGATGATGACGGCCGAGCAGGATCCGAAACTATCGTCAGAAAGTTTTTCCGCGGGCGCGGTCGTCTTTTTACCCAAGCCGTTTACTACCTCACAACTCCAGACCATGCTGCAAATGCTTATCGGCAAAAGCGGCGACTGACTTTGCTGGTCTCCTAATTTGAGAGTCGGCGTAATCAAAAACCAACTCCACGAACTACACGAACCGACACTAAAAAATTGTTTAGTGATATTTCGTGGATCGTTCTTGATTTCCTCCCTTCACACGAACAGGCTCCTGAAGAAAATGAACTTAGGACTACGTGAGTTTTTGGCAAGTTGAAATGCGCACTGTTGTTTTTCTACGACTTGGTCTGTTACTAGTACTGGCCACCTTCACAGTTGAGGTGAGAGCAGACCTGAGCACGAGTCAAGCCAGAAAGCTCATTACCCGCATGGCAGGCATCGAGCTTCCGAGTAGTGCAGTTCGAGTAAAAACAATCTCTTCAACCAGCAATTCTACTGCTGAAGCCACCGCGGAGATCGCTGCTGTCTTCCGGCTGGCAACCAATACGCGGGGGCACTGGCGAATGGCAGAGCTGCGCGTTGGTCAGGATAGGTGGGAAGATCTTGCGCTCGTGGCCGGCAGCCAAACTGAGATGTCATCCAGCGCGTGTGATGGTCCAAACCTGCTGAGTGGCGGTCCCGCTGAACCCAGCACGAAACGCGCCCGTTGTTTGATAGCTGCTCTCTTAGGTGTGCAACTTCCGTCCGATGCCGTTCGCATCAAGACCATATCTCCGCTCGAGGTGCCATTTGCCTCGCGTCCCTCAGCAGTGGTTGAGTCCTTAATTACCGCCGAGCTCCGTTTTGCGCGGGACAAGGCCGGCTGGGTGGTCTCGGCTCTGCGCACCGGCAATCACGATTGGATCAGTCCCGAGACCCTGGTCGCGGCCGCAAATGAGATCAAAA
>JALZJF010000160.1 GCA_030859905.1 Acidobacteriota bacterium | reverse complement strand
GACAACGCCGAGATCCAACGTCCGACCGTCCTAACCCTCGGCGTGTTTGACGGGCTGCACCTGGGTCATCAACTGATCATGCGCACGGTTGTAGAAAGAGCTCGCGCTCTTGGCGCCGTCCCCACTGTCATCACTTTTGATCCACATCCGCGCGCGGTCCTGCATCCCGAGTCTTCGCCTCCTCTCCTGCAAACTCTGGATCAGAAAGTCGAAGGATTTGGCGTCCTCGGGATCGAGCAGACAATCGTCGTTCGTTTCACTGAAGAGTTTTCGAAAATCCCAGCGGAAGACTTTCTGCGAGACGTTGTAATGGACCGTCTGCATGCTGGGGAAGTTTATTTAGGGCGAGGCTTTGCGTTCGGCCACAAGCGCGAAGGCAACATTGATCTCCTGCGCCAGGTTAGCGAAGAGTTGGGATTGGTCGCCGGGGAAGTACCGGAAGTTGCTCTGCGTGGCCAGCGCGTGAGTTCAAGCAGGATTCGCGAATTGCTGGCGCAGGGGAAGGTGAATCTGGCCCGCCGAATGCTGGGTCGTCCTTACGGCGTGGAGGGTCGCGTTGAACGAGGCAATGAGCGCGGCCACACGTTAGGATTTCCGACGGCCAACCTGCGTCCGCAGAACCGCGTCATACCTGCGATTGGCGTTTACGTTACTGGAACTTTGATTGACGGGCAATGGCGACGCAGTGTTACAAATGTGGGCACGCGGCCGACGTTTGAAACCGGTTCGGAACCTTCGGTGGAGACATTCGTAATGAATTGGGCTGGCGACCTTTACGGAGATGTGATTCGAGTGCGTTTTCTCTACCGGCTGCGTAACGAGCAGAAGTTTGACTCCCTCGAATCGTTGAAAACTCAGATTACCTGGGATGTCGACCGGGCCCAGAATTACTTCGACCGTGGGGGTGCCAAACACATGTTATCAATGCTTTGATAGATGGTGTTAGAGGCTGGACAGGGTTATCCTTGTCAGAACCGGGAACGGTAGCGACCGGGTTGTATTGTCCCGGTTGAGACCAGGTCGCTACTCTATATATGAAAGGGCGCTCGCGGTTTTGACAGTGCGCCAGGTCGCTACCGCTCCCGGTTTTGACAGCGCACCAGGTCGCTACCGCTCCCGGTTTTGACAGTGCACCAGGTCGCTACCGCTCCCTGTTTTGACAGTGCACCAGGTCGCTACCGCTCCCGGTTTTGACAGTGCGCCAGGTCGCTACCGCTCCCTGTTTGACAGTGCACCAGGTCGCTACCGCTCCCTGTTCTGACAGGCAAATCGTTAGAAGCGGGCGTGGCCTGCTTTGGCATAACTTAAGAGCGCACGATGAAGAGAGAGCAATCATTAGTTCCGATTTCTGCTACCTCCGCAGAGCAGGAGGCCAATGGCGTGAGCCACAACGGCGGGCCGAGGCGGTCGCGGCTGCCGAAAGTCAACGTGCCGCCGGAGCCCCTCAACGATGGGCTCGTCGACCAGATTCTCAAGGGACAGGGGTTGCGCGGTTGGCTGCGCGTGGCCAATATCTTACGTGTACTGGGCCTGCTGACGCTCTATCTCTTTCTTGATAGCTACGACATTCGCTCAAAGTTTAATCGTCGAACTTCCGAAAGGCGGCGAGAAGCCGCGCGGGAGGGCGGCCGCCAGGCGCAGTTTCTACAGTTGAGCCGTAATGCTGTTGGACGCTTACTCGACAGATTTATCCGAGTGTTGCGGTTCGTTGTTTTTCGTGGCGCCGAGGGCTCAACCGGCAAAATGGCGCGACTCGAAAAACAGGCGATCTGGTTGCGCGAGAACATGATTGCGCTCGGACCCACCTTCATAAAGATCGGCCAGGCTCTCGGTACTCGCGGTGATCTACTCCCGCTTTCCTACATAAAACAACTCGCGATCTTGCAGGATCAGGTTCCGGCGTTTCCCACAGCCGAAGCCTACTCCCGAATAGAGGCCGCACTCGGCCGAAGCATGCAAAAAGCCTACGCCGAGATCGATGCGGAGCCCATTGCCGCCGCTTCATTGGGCCAGGTTTATCGGGCTCGCTTGCACGACGGCCGGGAAGTGGCAGTCAAAGTGCAGCGGCCTAACCTCAAAGAAATCATCAGCTTCGACATTGCGATTCTTTACCGGCTGGTGAAATTAACCAACCGTTTTTTCCCTGGCGCAAATGAGAATGCCGATTGGGAAGGAATGCTGCGGGGGTTTCACCATACGATCTTCGAGGAGATGGATTACGCGCGCGAAGGACGCAACGCTGATCGGTTCCGATATAACTTCCGGGATTGGCGAGCTGTGCGGGTGCCGGTGATTCACTGGTCCCACAGCGCTTCACAAGTGCTGACGATGGAGTTTATTCGCGGGACCAAGGTCGTCGATCTGGAAGGGTTGCGCGCGCGAGGAATCTCGCCGGTAAAAGTTAATCGACTTCTGGTGCGGGCTTATTTGAAGCAGTTGCTTGAAGATGGGTTCTTCCACGCTGATCCGCATCCGGGAAACCTACTGGTGATGGATAGCGGTCATATTGCCTTCTTCGACTTTGGCATGACGGGCCGCATCACGCCTCGTCTGCAGTCGCAGATGATCGATGCTTTTTTCCACGTCGTAAGTCGCGACGTTCATGGCCTGGGCCAGGACATTATCAACCTCAACTTCCTGAAGCCAGGCGTCGATCCGGAAACGATTCGTCCCATCGTAGAGGGACTCTTCGAACATTATCTGAATCTGAAACTGGGCGAGGTTAATTTTAAAGAGCTGACTTACGACCTCGCAGAGGTTATGTATGAGTATCCTTTCCGTTTACCGGCCAACTTTACCTACGTTATGCGGGCACTGATGACCCTGGAAGGAATCGGTATCGTCACCGATCCGGAGTTTAGCTTCTTCGAAACCGCGAAGCCTTACGCGAAAGAGTTTATGCTCAGGCGTGAGGGACGATTGTTCCGCAAGTTGATCTTCGACAAGCTCACCGGCCGCGAGAACGGCAGCGATCGAATCCAATGGAGCAAGGTTTGGAAGCTGACTAAGATGGCCGCGAACATGTATCTCGAACGATAAATCACCTTATCGCATTGAAAAAGAGTGGGTAAGTTGCCAGCGATTGCGCCCGGTACTGCGGACGAAAGCCAAAGAGGATGATTCGTCCCTTGCCTATCGTGACTTCTACTAACGCCGCCTTGCCCTTAATTCTATCGCCTCCCAGTAGCCAACCGGAAAGTAGTGGATCTTTATCCGACGGATAGCGCGCCAGGATGCGGACATTCGACGCCGGCAAACTAGCTTCCTTTACCTCGGTCGCCACTTCGAAAACCGGCGAATCTTCGGCCCAGGCAATGGACTCTTTCGGCATTCCCTTGGCGATCGGATGCGAGCGGTCTAGCTCAATACGCAGAATTGATCCGGGAACAAAAAAATCCGTGCGCGGTACTCCCGCGACTACGTTGCGCAACGGCAGCTTGAATTGCTCTATAGCAAAATCCGAAGCGCGATTCAGAAATACAAGCGTCCCGCCTTGCTCTACAAACTCCCGCAATGCTTTCACGCCTTCCTCGCCTAGCCCTCCCGTGTATTCGGGCGGCATAAGGCCAGCGCGGTAACCGTTGAGGATGATGCGAGGTGCTTGATCCGGGATTATAAGGGCATCGTAATCAGCCTTCAGATTCGCGGCGCGCGCCTGGGCGTCAGTAAACGAGGAAAAAGGAGGTTTTCGACCCTGGCCTACTGCTTCGTCCATGTTGGTCCCCGGATTCGTCCGCCCATTTTGCTGCAGCACCCACCGGGTCCAGCCTTCATCCATGGAGGGAACATGCGATTTGTAAACGCCAACTCTCGACTCCTTCCCGTAGTAATCGAGTTCCGCTTCTTCGTCTACTAGAACCTTCTTGTATCTCGGCGCGGAGAACAGAGGTCGAACCTCAATGCCCATTAGTAATGGCAACGTGTGGGCAGTGACGTCATAGGGCGGAATCGGCTGCCCAGAGGAATCACGCAAGTTGGGATAGCGCTGGGTTTCCAAGAGCGCTTTGGCAAAACTCCCGTAAGGTTCTACCACCGATACATACATGTACATGGGCCTGCGCCTCTTGGACAGGTTAAGAGGCTCGCCGTAGACTACCGGCACCCCGCCGCGACGCAAGATAGAACGAAGAAGCACTGCATTCCCGCCTCCGCTCCGGATTTCAAATCCATGAAGCTCACCAGCTCGGCGAGGACGCACCGCCTCCTGGCCAATTTCATAGAACCTGCTCAGCCAACGTTCACGATTTTGCGACGCGTGCCGCAGGAGCGTGAAGGCGGCGGTGGTCATGTAGTTTGTGATGTCGCGCAGACGCCACTCTCCGCCGCGCCACACGGGGCCAAACTTGTCAGATTCCTTCTGCGGATCGTACCCCTCGCGAGAACGCAACTCTTCAAACTTTACAGTAATCGGGGAAGCGATGCGCGCGGAAGCTGTCTCGGAAAGAATGCGCACGCCGGCGTGATAATGGGAATAAGCCCGCGCCGGTGTCCAGGCGTCGTAAGTTGAATTAGTCGTGATCCCCTGGAAACCCTTTGCGCGCAGTTGACCGGCCATCCAGTTGCCGAGTTCGGTATAGCCTTCGACGATCTGCTTGGGCACGTTAGGTTCAACTGGCGGCATGAAAGGCGGCACAAAGAAACGCGAGGCAAACTCGCCCTGTTGATGGATGTCGTGCACGATCTGCGGATGCCAGACGTTGTGAATCTTATCTACGGTGATCTGTGTCTCAACTTGGGTGAAAGCATACCAGTCGCGGTTGTTATCATGGCCCACATACTTGTGATAAAGCTCCGGCGGGCTGGTGCCTTCGTAAGGAGTGCCGAGCGTCTTGTCGTACCAGTTTTTGACAATGTCCACACCATCAGGGTTCAGGGAGGGCACGAGCAGAACAATCGTGTTTCGAAGAATCTCCTGGACTACTGGTTCGTCCGATGAGGCCAGTCGATGCGCGATTAGCATGCTTGAAAGATAGGAGCCGACTTCGGTTGAGTGAATGCCGCAGGTGATGAGCACGATCGTCTTGCCGCGCGCTATTAGTTCCGCAGCCTTGCGTTCGCGGACACCTGGCGCTCCCAGCTTGCGTGGATCCGCAAGCAATTGCTGAATCTTCTTGTATTCATCGAGACGCGCAAGGTTCTCCGGCGTACTGATCGTCGCCATCACGAATGGCACACCCATCGTTGACTTGCCCAGAGTTTCAAACTTCACGCGGTCGCTGGCCTGATCCAATTTGTCGAAATATGTGAGCACCTGGTTCCAGCTCGCGAGTTTGCGATCGTCGCCGGGATGAAAACCAAGCACTGACTCAGGAGCCGGAATCTGCGCGGAGCTGATAGGGCTCGCATCATTGCTTTGATTTTGTCCGCCACCGGTTATCGCAAGCGGAGATGATTGAAAAACAAATGCCGCGGTCAGAATCAGCGGGAGTAAGTGTCTGAACATGTGATGAGTGCCTCGCTTTGAGTTTGAAATGACAAAGCGAAGTTTAATCGAAAGCGGGTGGGAAACGTAGCTAACCCAGCTCCACTCAACCACAGAACCATTTTGCAATAGCCAATGGATACTGAACTCAACCAGGCCCGCACCGCTTAACCACATACTTGCAATAGCCGATGTATGAAAAGCTTAATGGACTAGCCGCAGCAGCAAGAGACGTCTTGGACCAGGTGAAGTCCTTGCGTGGCGAATGAGCGAAGTCCAAACCGCTAATGGTTCTGTGCGTGCTGGTTGAATCTAGCATCCATTGGCTACGGCAAATGGTTCTGTGGTTGAGCGGTACTGGGGCTGGTTGAAACATAGCATCCATTGGCTACCGCAAATGGTTCTGAGGTTGAGCGGTGCTGGGGCTGATTGAATTCAGTAATCACCGGTAGGGGTGGGTCGAGGCTACCGGTTCTAGAACCAAGATCGCCGCCTGCGAGTCGTTGCAAATCTCCGGAAATTATGGGGTTTAGGCCATTAAACAAACTTGCCCGATCGCGGCCCACTCGCGTAAAGTAGCGGCGTCATTAACCCCTACGAACTCTCCGTTTTAAAAGCTTATTCGGAGGTTACTTCAGATGTCTGTTGAGACTGTCGGTGCGAATGAATTCCCGGATCGCGTCGGCGCCAGGCCTGCGAATCCATTAGCTGCTACCTTTCGTCCGTACATTCCGGCTGAGACGATCATTCCGGAACTAACAGCGCGGGCACTCATCGTAGGAACACTTCTGGGTATCGTGTTCGGCGCGTCTTCCCTGTACCTGGTTTTGAAAGTCGGCTTGACAGTCAGCGCCTCGATTCCCGTCGCCGTCATTTCGATTGCGCTGTTTCGCCTCGTTGCGCAGATGGGGCTTAGAAACGCAACCATCCTCGAGAACAATATTGTGCAGACCGCGGGATCGGCGGGTGAGTCAATCGCCTTTGGTGTCGGCGTGACGATGCCGGCAATAATGATCCTCGGCTTCGACCTGGAGTTGACGCGGGTGATGCTGGTCGCCGTATTGGGCGGCTTGCTCGGCATTCTGATGATGATTCCGCTTCGGCGTGCGTTAATTGTGCAGCAGCATGGAATCCTGAAATACCCGGAAGGAACTGCCTGCGCTGAAGTTCTAAAAGCAGGCGCCTCTGAGGAGTCACGGGCTGCAGCCTCACGGGAGGCCAAGGCGGAAATGGCGGCGCGCGGCGGCGCTCAAATCGGCGCCAAAACTATCTTCACGGGATTTGGCATCGGCATCCTCTACCAGGCGGCCCACCGGGCTTTCTATACGTGGAAGGAAGCGCCGGATAAGATTTTTGGCGCGCCATTCAACAAAGGCTCAGTGGGCGTGGAGGTCAATCCTGCACTGCTGGGCGTCGGTTATGTTATCGGCCCTCGCATCGCCTCAATCATGTGTGCGGGCGGAGTGCTGGCTTACCTGGTGCTGATACCGACGATTGCTTACTTCGGCGGCGGAGAGACGACCGCTCCCATCCCGCCCGGGACTCAACCAATACGAAATATGAGTCCGAATGCCATTCGCGGAGATTATGTCCTTTACATTGGCGCGGGTGCGGTAGCTGCAGGCGGAATCATCAGCCTCTTCCGTTCGCTACCGACCATCTGGCACGGGTTGAAGGGCGGCTTGAGTGACCTTCGCGGTGGACAGGCGGCCAGCGCGCGCGTACCACGCACCGATCAGGACATCTCGATGATGTATGTGCTCGCCGGCATCATTGCTCTCATCGCTATGATCATGGCCTTCCCGCAACTGGGCCTGCAACAGAATATTCTCGTCGCCTTCCTGGGTGCTTTAATGATCATCGCCTTCGGATTTCTGTTCGTGACGGTGTCATCGCGGTTAACAGGAGAAATCGGTTCGTCGTCGAATCCTATCTCCGGAATGACGGTGGCGACACTGCTCCTGACGTGCCTGGTCTTCTTGATGATGGGATGGACCGGTCCGCCTTACTACGTTACCGCCCTCTCGATCGGCGCGATAGTTTGTGTCGCAGCGTCGAACGGTGGCACGACTTCGCAGGACCTGAAAACTGGATTTCTCGTCGGCGCAACGCCCAAGTCTCAGCAAATTGCCATTCTGGTAGGGGCGCTCGTGTCGGCTCTGGTTCTGGGGCCGATCCTAATTCGGCTCAATGACAACGGCACCATCTACGCACGTCGCATCACATTTGCTGGAGTGGATCAACGAGTGCCGGCGCTTGCTGCCGGCGAGACAGGCTCACTCCCTGCCTTTACCGACGACATCAAGCCGCGTGATCCGGGCAATTACCGTATCCTCACGAGGGATGCCAACAGCCCGAAGATCGAAGGGCTGAACGAAGGCGAATACCTCGTCAACGACTCAGGCAAGGTTATGTACAAGATCGAGCGCAACTTCACGCCAGAACTGCGAGCCGACCCTTCGCAACTCGGACAGAGTGAACAGCTCCAGGGCAGGCAAGCTGCTGAGGATTCGACGAGCTACCGAGTCTGGCACAAAACGAATACAACGGGCGGTCGCGAGGGTCGCTACCTGGTGGATGACCAGGGGGTGCCGCAATACATCGTGGACCCGGCAATCAACGGCCAGAATAGGATGCGACCCGATGGTTCGACTGTCGAAAAATTCGACGCGCCTAAAGCAACCCTGATGTCTTACATCATCAAAGGGATCCTCAACCGCGAACTGCCCTGGAATCTCGTGCTGCTCGGAGTGATGATCGCCATCGTTCTTGAAATGGCGGGCCTCCCTTCGCTCGCGTTCGCCGTCGGCGTTTATCTCCCGCTGTCGGCGTCGGCTCCGATCTTCATTGGAGGCATGGTGCGCTGGCTTGTCGATCGCAATTTGCGACGCCGGCACGCGCACCTGACAGAAGGGGAGCTGGTCGCCGAAAGTGACAAGAGCCCGGGCGTTTTAATGGCTTCAGGCTACATCGCCGGAGCTGCGCTTGCGGGCATCGTCTACGCTTTCATGGCTGGCTACTTTACCGATGCGTCCAACAGCACTAAGGAGTGGATGCTGGCGTATAACCCGTTCTTTGACGAGCCGCCGGGGCACGTCAAGCCTTATGCAAGTCTGCTGTCGCTGCTGCCGTTCGCGGCGATCACCTTTCTGCTCTATGCGGCGGGACGAGAGTGGATTCTCGCAGCGGGACGGAGGAAAAAGGGAACATGAGAGTGAAGCATTTTGAGGATTTCACCCCGACTCCTGGACCGGGTCGCGACCGCTCCCCGTTCTGACAAGCATTCTAAGGATTTCAAATGCCCAGACTCACGAACAATCCGGTCATCCCTCGTACGGCGACCGTTTACCTTCTCCACAAATTTGCGCTTGCGCTCATAGCGACCGGCGCTGCTCTCTTGGTGTTTGGCGCGAACGCTATGGCGCAAGCAGTCGGACTGAAAAGCCAGGCAACCGCCACTGCGAGTCAAACCGGGTCGCCATCCGACGCGGTCCGAGATTTTTACAGATTAATGCGTGAGAAAAAGTTTCGCGAAGCGTTTGACCTATCCATTTATCAACCGGCGATTGAGGGATTGAAGCCGGCAGAATTTGAAGACCTCCGGCCTGACTTCGAACATTTGGCGTCGGCCATTCCCGAGAATGTAAACATTAGCGGCGAACAAATTAGTGGCGAGGCTGCGACCGTGTTTGTAAGAGTCAAAGATGAGGATGACAAAGAGCCGGCAGAGCCAGTCGCCCTGATTCGCGTTAATGGCAAATGGATCGTTGGCGATCAGGAAAACCAGGAGATAGTGAAGAAGGCTGGCAGTCAGTTTTTCTTCAACGCCCGAATCGACACTCATCATAGCGAAGTGCAAGCCCTGCTGCAGCGCATTTCATTGGCCCAACTGGTCTATAGCCAGCAACGGGCGGGAAAATTTGGCGATATGCCTGCTCTGATACTCGCTGGCCTTATACCAAAAGACCTCGAAGGAACGGAAACGACAGGCTACCGTTTTCGAATCACCGTCTCCCCCGATGGCAAAAGCTGGTTTGCTAACGCTGAGCCTGCTCAGTATGGTCGGACCGGCCGCTTGTCGTTTTTTGTGGATCAAGTGGGGGTTAGAAGTGGTGATGTCGCCGGCAAACCGCTCCCCGCGACGCCGCTAAAGAATTGAAAAGCGCTTTGATTTCGTGAATTGCCTGCTATAAGCTGCTTTCTCCATGCCGATTCAAGATTGCCCATTGCCAGCAGCTTGGTGATTTACTTACAATAGCTGGGCGAAGTTTGATTCTTCCCCAGTTGCCCTTTCCCCTCACATTCAGTGACAGCTTCCCGCTTTGAGAAGCAGGGCACAAGGTGGCGCAAGATGTCGGAGTTTCTCCGAACACTAGTGGGCCGGTTACGGGAATATGCCGGCGACCGCCGCGCTCCCCGGCGTCGTGTACGCCTCCCTGTTTCTCTTTCACTCCACGAACGAGGCGAAAAAGCGAACGGCGGGCGGCCGCTGCCGGCTTTGAGCGGCTTCACGAAAGACCTCAGCGCCACCGGGCTGGCCCTCATTGTTCCCGCCATCCGCATTGGGGGGCACTACCTTGCGGGGGGTGAACGTACGCTGGAAGTTGAACTCGAATTGCCGTCCGGGCCGATTCATCTACGCGTGACCTCGGTCCGCTACGAACCTGTCGATGAAGACCGCCTCGAAGAGGGCTACAAGATTGGGGTGAGAATAACGGATATGAGCGCTGCCGATCGAGAATGCCTGAAATCGTACCTGAAATGATGACGGATCTTCACTCGTCAAAAATAAGCCAGCCAAAAGCCTCTGGTACGTGGAAGTTCGGTTGTTCAGTGTGCGTTGGTTGCCACGCGAGATAACCACGATCCTGGCTGCTGCCAACACAACGAAATAAATTAACTCGCCACCGCTCGCCTCTTCGAGGCTTATGAATACGATCGCCCCAGGGGATCCGCATCGCGATAATCACTTGGTCTATGCCGATTCGTGCTTTGGCACTCATACCTGAATGAAACTCCCACTCAGTTTCGCGCTGACCCGGTTTCACGTGAACCGCAAGATCAATCCATTCACCCGTGGGCGCTGCTTCAAACTCAAAATAACGATTTGCCTCAGCGGGAACCGGGGCGAGAAAGATCTCACAGACATCACGGTCCCACAATCCGAGTGCCTTGTCCTTGCTTTGCGGATGTGAGTTAACGACCAAAGGCTCATTCTGCTGGCAGACAAACCGCACGCAGAGGGATTCCTTCGACCAGAGGACTCGAGCTTCGGCCTGCCGGCCTGGTGGAGCGGCAACCCCTGACCAGTAGCGAGTGATCTGGATCGGATTGGACCGCTCCCAGTTCGCGTGGTCGAGCTCAGCGGCGGAAAGATCAATTGCGGTGTAGAAAGCCTCTACGATCCCACTGGAACTCATTGTCTTTCAGCTTCCATTACAAGAGACTCCTCACCCAGCCCCCATCCACCTGCAAAGTCACGCCCGTTATATAAGACGCGCGTTCCGAGGCAAGAAACGCCACTGCCGCTGCAATTTCTTCAGGTCTTCCCATCCGACGCATTGGTCCCTGAGTGGCCCAGGACGCAATGATCTCCTCTTTCGGTTTTCCCAGGGCCCGAGCACGAGCCTGCGCCAGTTGCTCCTGACGTTCGGTTAACGTGTAACCCGGCGCTACATTGTTTACAGTCACGTTGTCTGGCGCGACTTCGGTTGCGACGGTCTTCGCCCATCCTGTGAGGCCAGCGCGAACGGTGTTGGACAAGAGCAATCCTTCAATCGGCTGCTTCACGGAAACTGACGTGATGTTAACAACGCGTCCCCATTTTTGTTCGCACATTCCCGGTAACACCAGCTTGGCCAAGCGGATGGCCGAGAGCGCGTTAAGTTCAAAAGCCCTGCGAAACATTTCCAAGTCCGTTTGCGCGAAGGTAGACGCAGGCGGTCCACCCGAATTCGTGACGAGGATATCGATATGCCCGGCTTGTTCTCGCGCCGCTGAAACAAAACGCTCGGTTGCGTGTTCGTCGGTAACGTCAGCGGCGATGCCTGCCACGGTCGCGCCTGTCTCGTCATGAATCTTCCACGCAGCCTCGCTGGCGCGGGCTTCGTCACGGGAGCAGAGAAACACGCGGGCGCCTTCACGGGCAAGCTCTTTTGCAGCTGCGTAGCCGATGCCTTTGCTTGCAGCAGCGACGACTGCCACGCGATCCTTCAAACCAAAGTCCATTAATTGATCCTCCCGCTTAGGAAGAATTCCTCGGCACTTCTTTGGTGGCTACCAGGCAGGCATCAAGCAACCATTCAGGGTGATGGTTCTGAAACACGCTCGCGCCGGTCTCTTTAGAGAACTTCTGCAGCAGGTAGTCAGCTTCGTCGGCAACACCGCCCGTTCCCGTCAAACATCCAATTACTTTGCCTTCGTCATGGGCTATAGTGAACTCATTAAGAGATCCCATTGCTCCCGCGATAAAGATTACAATCTCGCACGAACGCACCAGCACTACATTCCTGCCCTTCAAACCAAATCCTGTGTAGATAATCAGATCACACGCGTCCGTGGGGAGTTGATAGCGCTCGACATGCTCGGCCGGAGAGGTCGCCGGCGAGAAGCCCACGTGGAAAACTCCTGACATCTGCGCGGTCTTGCCGACCAGGTAGACTATTCCGGTTGTGGCGCCTGACATAAGCACAACGTCACGCCCCGCAAGTGCTCGCCCGAACGCCGAGGCTTTTTCTCGCAGTGCATCGGCAGGAGGTCCTGCGCCTGCCTCGCTTGC
>JALZJF010000130.1 GCA_030859905.1 Acidobacteriota bacterium | reverse complement strand
GCTAAGACCATGTCCGAATCCCCTGCCGCCAGGATGCCACCGGCTTGCCCGGTGGAGGTTCACGTTTGCTGCTACCTCCAAGGCCGGCTGGCGTACGCAACCAAAGTGAAACTCCACGGGACAAGCCGGCGGCATCTTTCATCCTAGGGTAGTATCTCCGTTCCAGTAGCAGCTAGCGTGAGGCTCCACGGGACAAGCCGGTGGCATCTTTCATCTTACGGTAGTATCTCCGTTCCAGTAGCAGCTAGCGTGAGGCTCCACGGGACAAGCCCGTGGCATCTTTCATCTTACGGTAGTATCTCGCGTTCCAGTAGCAGCTAGCGTGAGGCTCCACGGGACAAGCCCGTGGCGTCCCTAATCTACCAACTTTTAATTGGCGCACTGGGCGATCTTAAACACCGCTGGTAAGTTCGAAAAGACGCCGTCTGTCTGTTGGAAGAGGTACAGATGATCGGCGGCAGCGACCAGCGTCGTGCCACCCGCAGACAGAGCAAGCTGGTTGACTCTTGACCCGATCTCGCAATCAATAATATTGAAGGACAGGGCTGCCTCTGATTGCAGGAATTGCTTTCAGAAAAGATGAAGGTCAACGAAAACTGCTGATGATTATTGCGTCGCTGGTTGACCTGCCCCGCACAATTGCAACTCGCTTACCACCTGGCGACCATTCGCGCCGCAAGATGCCGCCGTCTTTAAAGTTCGTTAACTGCCGGGGTGGCGCGCCGCTCAAGGGCTGCAGCCACAGGTTCATTGTGTTGCCCCGCCGCTCGATATAAGTCAGCCCGTCTCCAGCCGGCGTCCAGCGCGGTCCTGAATCCCGGTCGAGCGTTGCCGGCAACGGGAGCGTTTTAATCGGAGCACCGCCAGCCAACGGCAGGATCATAAGGATCGGCCGCTTCGCTTCGGCGTCATTGGAGAAACACGCTACCAGCTTTCCGTCAGGAGAAACGTCGGGCTCGGTCGCAAACACATGAGTCAACTGAGTGGGTTCGCCACCGCCGATTGGGACTTTCCACAGCAGAAGTTTGCCCGACAGGTAAGACGAGTAAACGACCCATTGCCCATCGGGTGATATTCGCGGGTTATTGTCAAAGTTGCCATTCGTCAATTCCAGCAGGTTGCTGCCGTCAACGTCCACCCGCCACAGATGTATGCCGCCGGACTGAGAAACGAAGACAATATGGCGTCCGTTAGGTGTGACGGCCGGCGCGTATTTCAGAAACGCATCGTTAGTCAGTTGTTTTTGTCCCGTGCCGTTGGCATTCATGATCCATAGTTCAGTGTTGCCGCTGGCAATCGACGCGTAAACGATTCGATCGTGGCCCACCCAGGCCAAACCGTTGCCGCCATCGTTGTGACCGGTGGTTACCTGAACCGCGCGGCTCAAATCCGCGTCCCGTGAGATCCAAATCGCAGCCGTCCCCTCACGTTGAGAAGTGACCAGCGTCTTCGAATCCGCAGTCAGCGAGACATCAAGGTAAGAGTTCAAGTCACGAGTGACCTGCCGGGCCTCACCACTCGGATAAGCTATTTGCCAGATCTGTTTTGCTGCGCTGGTTCCGCGGTCGCTGGCGCAAAACACGATGCCATTGCTGTCGGCCAACCAGGCCGAGGCGCCGATGGCATCCCAACGCTGGCTTGTCAGAGCCTTAAGGCTGCCGTCTGCCGCATTGAGAACAGCCATGGTCATTTGTCGATCCTGCCGATCGTCGCCAGTCGCACAGGCGATCCGCTTTCCATCGGGGGACCATGACGCTCCTCCTCCTGCAAACCATTCGTGACCCGAAAGGGAAGCGAGCTTCCGGTGGCTTGAACCATCGGCGCTGGCGATCATCAAAGACGACGCGCCTGCGTTCGTTTCATAAGTCTCGAATACGAATTCGCGGCCATCGGGAGAAAACGAAATGCCCCGGCCACCGTCTTCCAATATTTTGTTTGCCGTGCCGCCGAGCGTGGGCACGCGAAATATAGAGAGGACATCGGCATTCCCATCCGTCGCGGTGTAATAGATGTAATTTCCGTCCGGCGTAAAGGCAACGCTGAAATAGGCAGTCTCCGCCGGCGGCGCCAGTTGTAAGTTGCTGTTTGTCGCGATTTGCTTGGTCCAGAGACTTTGAGTATCGCCCTCAGTTTCGACGTACGCGAGAAATTTTCCGTCTGGTGAAATACTGGCCAGCTGCACTCTTCCACTCGCGGTCAATCGATTGATTTTCATTTCCGGATCCGTCGCCACTGTCCTGCTCGTCATTTCCTCGTTCGTTCTGAGACCACTGAAGACGCGAGTTAGCACAAACGCTAAACCTGCAACGGCGATTGCGAACGCGCCCAGCAATAAAGGCGTAGCCGCCTTGTGGCGTTGCATTTGGTTAAACAGATATTCGGCGCTCGAAGGCCGCGCCGACGTGACCGTAGAATGAAGGGAAGGTCCGGGCCAGCGGCTTGGTGGCTGCGAAAGCGTGGGAGGCGGTGGCCAACTCGAAGCCACCGGTCCGAACGAATCGAGCGTCCCGGATGCCTGCATTTCGTTTTGCAACTCTTCCAGTTCGATGGCTATGTCTTTAATCGATTGATAGCGCTTGTCGGGATCTTTTGAAAGACACCGGCGAACGATTCGTTCCAGTTGCTCCGGCGCTGATGGATCTAAATCTTTAACCTGTGGAGTTGGTCCATGCACGATCTTATGCAGCGAGTCGAGATCGTCTTGTCCGCGAAAAGCGCGCTGGCGCGTAGCTGCCTCGAACAGAATGCAGCCGAACGAGAAGATATCCGAACGGTGATCGATTTCGCTGACCTTGCCCCGCGCCTGTTCGGGAGACATGTAACCGATGGTGCCCATGATCGTGCCTGCCACCGAAGGCTTCGCCATAATGGCGGTGGGCACGTCGTCACTGGAGGCGCCGCTACTTAGACCAAACAGCCTTTGTGGTTCAATCAGTTTGGCGAGGCCGAAGTCGAGAATCTTCGCGAAGCCATCGCTCGAGATCATTATGTTGTCGGGCTTGAGATCGCGATGAACGATGCCGGCCGCATGCGCCTTGGCTAGACCTTCAGCGACCTGTTGCAGATAGCGCAGCAACTTTCCGACTTCGGCTTGGTTATTATGAATGGCTCCACGCAGCGTCACGCCGTCGATGAACTCCATCGCGATGAAGTGCGTTTGTTCGCCAGCGGCCGCGTCTGCTGCCATGCCCTCCCTTGCCATCGGGCTACTGCCAATTTCGTAGATATGAGCGATGTTCGGATGGTTCAGCGCGGCCGCTGCCTTTGCTTCGCGGACGAAACGCTCCATCCGATCACGATTCGACGCTACATCAGCAGGCAAGATCTTCAAGGCGACTTTTCGATCGAGTCTTGTATCTTCCGCCAGATAAACCTCACCCATTCCGCCCGCGCCGATTTTCGAGACGATGCGGTAATGCGACAGCCTGGTGTCGGGTGACAATTCTTGCATCGGGTTTTCAGATCACTGCTGGAATCCCATTCGTTTGACCAGATCCTTAAAGCGCGGGTCGTCGCGAAGCGAGTCGACGAACGGGTCGACATTCATTCGGTTGAGATCCCAATCGTGGGCCGCAAGAGATTTCTCAAGTCCGGCGAAGGCCTTTCATTCCGCTTGAGTTATACGCAAAAGCCAGCCAAAACCGGGCAGTAGGGTGGTTCGGTTCCAGGCGAAGAGCCTCACGGCCTGTTCCACCGCGAGGTCATTTCTTTCGTGCAAATACATAAACACCGGCAAGATTGGCCACGGCGGGAACCGATAACGGCTCTCCAAAGCCCGTTTTATTTCGTCGACAGCGTCGAAATCAAAGAAACCGTTTCAACGGTTTTGCGTGGGCTCGCCTAATAAACCTCGGTAACCTTGGGGGAACCGTTAAAACGGTTCCCTGGGTTAGTTACCGCTCGATCACCGGGCTGAAGCCCGGTGTGAATAAGAAGTCATCAGGTTCTTTTTCCGACAGGCTCAGGGGTGTAGATGGAAGACCTTGTTCATGATTTTCCATTCCCCAGCGACTTTGAGCAGGGTAAACAGGTCGGTGAACCGATGGCCGGTCCAGTTGTCGAGTTCCAACCGCACCGTGGCAATCGTCTCGAAAATTTCGATGCTGGCAATCCTGGCTTGGAGCTCTGTTGCTGGACCATTCTGGTCATTCCAGTCAAAGAGCTGCTGGATGGGCCCGGCGAACAAGTCGGCGCCAATATAGCCAAAGATCGTTGCATCCGGGTGGAAGGCGGGCTTCATGTCGGCGCCTCGACCCGACTTGCCGCCATTGATATAGATCTGAACCGTCCTGGTAATCGCATCATACTCGCTTAAGGCGGTCGGTGCGCCACTCATGATTTTCTGCTCTTTTTGCATGAACGTTTCTCCTTGTTGGTTTTACTTTCATCAAATTATTCCCCGCCCGGATGGTTGCTTTAGTTCCGAACTAATGAAGATCAGGGATTCCCCGCGCTCTCGCACGCACCGAGATATCGCTGGAGAACCTCCGATGCTTTGAGACGCATTTCCAAACCTCGATGAGTGCACTTGTTGGAGATGAGCTTTGCAGGTGTAAGATAATTTCAAGCCAATCCCGACAGCGATTCCAGTTGTTAGTCTCGCATCCCTTTCGCCGCGACATACTCCTGCTCGATGAGCGGCGCAGCCTGCTGCACCGCTCCTCTCACAAAATGCTCTTGTGATACTCCCACTGCTGCTTCAGCTTCGCCAGGAACGTGACGAAGCGGGCATCTTGTCGAAGGTTATCCAAGTTGGCGTCCCTCTCAAACAGCGGGTAGCACGGGAACCCGTCCTCAGCCGCCACCTCCAACCACTTGATTGCCGGCTCAGGTTTATTCATGAGCGCATAAGCACAGGCAACGTAATAGGCCGTATGATGGAAGTGACCAAATCCCTCCCCCCTTTCTACAGCCGACTTAATCTTGTCTTCCGCCATGCGTTCTTGCCCGGCTGAAGCTGCCAGTACCGCCTGCAGGCTGGTAAACAGGCCGCGATTGTCCTCCGGGTAGTCTCTTAAGAATTGGTCAAGGGTGGCGGACGCCTCCTCTTTCCGCCCCAGATTGAAGAGAGACCAAACAATCTGGCTCCCGACCAACGCCGGATTGACGTCCTGAGGGATGACGCGTAGAACGGACAGGGCTTGTTCATACTTCCCTTGGAAATTAAGCGTCTCCCCGATTCGGAATTGTGCCAGGTTATTGTTGGGGTTGGTCTCGATCGCTTTTTGCGATTCCTGGAGGGCCTCGTCAAAAGCCCCGATATGACAATAGACGAGCGCGAGCTGGTTTCGCGCCTCATCCAAACTCGGGTTCAAAGTCAGTGCGCGGCGATATTCCCGAATTGCCTTCTCATGAGGGAAACGGTTGGCGGGCGTCCAGAGAATGCGACCACGGGCCACATAGGCTACGGCTAAATTCGGGTCTAGTGAGAGCGCTTTCTCCGCCGCCACAAAAGCCTTCTCCGCCAACTGCCCCTCACCGGGGGCGAATAAAAAGAGCTTCCATACGTATGCCTGGGCCAGCTCCGCATGGGCTGCGGCAAAAGTTGGGTCTGTGGCCACGGCGCGCTCCAGAGCCGTGATGGCCGCCTCATTATCATCTCTGTTTTGGCGGTGGAGATAAAACTTTCCGCGAAGAAAGTGATCGTAAGCTTCCGGGTTGACCGGACGGACGGTCTCGAATCGCACTTGCTCCTGCGGCGTCAGCTTGATCCTGATTTCGCCGACGACGTCTCGTGTCAGCTCTCTCTGTAACGCCAGCACGTCGCGCAGATCCCGCTCGTAGCTGTCATTCCATAAATTTCGGCCTGTCGCCGAGTGGACCAGTTGCACGGCAATTCGCACGCGTTCGCCAGTGCGCTCTACCGAACCTGTCAGCAATGCATCCACGTTCAACTCGCGACCGATCTCCGGCAGCGGTTTGCGCGCGCCCTTGTACTGCAGCACCGATTGCAGTGAAATCACCCTTAGAGCGCCCACCCTAGCTAAGTCGGTGATCAGTGCGTCGGTCACTCCATCGGCAAAGTAGTCCTGTGAAGTGTCGCCGGAGAGGTTCTCCAGCGGCAGCACCGCCAGCGACTTAATTTCTGTCTGCAGTGCTGGTGGCGAACTTTGGCGAAAGAATAGCGTGGAAGCCAACCCCACAATGATTAGCATTCCCATGAGCGCGGTGAAGATCAGGATGCGGCTTCGCGTCAAACCGAGCGGAAAGAATCGGGAAGTGGTCACCTGGCGGTTGCTCGTTGTGGCTGCCGACTCGCTACTCAGGATTGGTTGTCTGTAGCGCTCCACTTCAGCCCCAACCTCCAACTCATGCCTCAGGCTCTTTAGATCAACCAGCATATCCTCCGCCGTTTGATACCGCTGCTCCCGATCTTTCGCCAAAGCTTTGTTCACAATCCGTTCTAACTGGATTGGTACTTCTGGCGCGCACCTTGCCAGAGGTTCTGGCTCTCGCCCAGCTATTGAGATGATCACATCTGTCGGTGTCGCTCCGTCAAACGGCTGCCGTCCGGCGACCATCTCATAGAGCACGACACCTAAGCTCCACAAGTCGGTGCGCGCATCAACCGGGAGGCCACGCGCCTGCTCCGGCGACATATAGGCGACAGTTCCCATCACCATTCCGGGCGAGGTTTTAAGCTCTAGCACCCGCGTTTTGCCTTCGCTGTCAAGAGGTGCGGACTTCCTTTCCGTCAGCTTTGCCAGCCCGAAGTCTAAGACCTTCACGTACCCGTCGCGCCGGAGTATGATGTTCTCCGGCTTGATGTCGCGGTGCACGATCCCCGCCGCGTGCGCCGCAGACAGGGCAGAAGCGACTTGGACGGCGGCATCGAGCGCCTCGCCGACTTTCATCGACTCCTCCGCGATCCGCTCCCGCAGCGTCACCCCCTCAACGTACTCCATCACAATGCAGTGGCGGCCTGCTCCCGTCTCGACCACCTCATGGATCGTGCAGACGTTCGGGTGCGACAGGGCCGCGACGGCGCGAGCCTCCTGTTCGAACCGGCGCAGGTGTCTCTTATCTTGAGTGAAAAGCGCAGGCAGAAACTTGAGCGCAACTTTGCGCTCCAACCGGGTGTCCTCGGC
>JALZJF010000098.1 GCA_030859905.1 Acidobacteriota bacterium | reverse complement strand
TGGGGCTCTTCGCATTTGGGTGTATGCGAAGAGCTGTGTTTCAAGTGGGCCTAGTTCCTTCATGGTATTCTATTTCTCCCAAATTGCGTCGGAAGCAATTTGAGTAAAATAGAGTACCACGCCTCTTTGCCCTTTTGCCAGCACTAGAGATTGCGCTTGCAGGGACTAAGCGCAAACGGTGGGGCCAGAGCCAAAGTCTTTGGACTGAAGTGTGCCCAGATGAGAGAGTCGTTCCAAGCGTTGTTTCAAAAATCTGCTGAGTTTGCACGAAAATGGGGCCGACAGAACAACTCTTTTGTGACCAAAAGTGTGACCAAAGTCCTCCCAGAATCAGTGAGGATCACCTCGTCATCGACAAATGCGCCAGCCCCGCGCCAGCAGTGCGGAGGTCGGGGATATTTTCTGTGACCAAAACGTGCCAGAATTTCTGCAATAGGATGGTAAAACGTGTAAAAGCTTGCAACGCGTCGGCGGCTGTAACCTGTTGAAAATGTTAATGATTGTGAAGGAATGTCAAAGACTTCATACACCCCTTATGCTCGTTCGCAATGCGGAGGTCAGGGGTTCGATCCCCCTCTGCTCCACCAATAACTTCAGCAGTTCCACTATCTTACAGCCGCCGCTCAACTCTGCTACTTTTTCTCATTTGACGCTCTCCCCCACAGTAGTTTGCTGTTTCGCACATCCACGAGTTCGACGCTGATCGTCAGGTTATCTCCACGTTGCACCATTCGTCCCGAACATCACTGCATTGACGCCAAGTTCGTTGCCGATCTTTATCGCATCAGTTTCTTTGCCTTTGTAACGCATGACTGAACTCGTCGGGCTGACTTTCAGGTTCGGTAGTTGCGACAGTCGATAAATCACGATTCAGCCAGGCCGTCGGAGAGATATTCTGTATCTGCGTCCGAACTCTTATTCTGAAACGGAAGAACCGCAATTGAAGGTAAGGCGGCAATTGTAGCGGAGTTGGGGTTGACGTGCTAGGGATTGACGGATCCTAGAAAGATGAGGGCAAGATGAGAGGGATATGTGCTCGTACCAAGCCAGACGCAGCCTTGCTTTGACGGCTGAAAGGTCGGTAAATACAACTTGGTAACGCGTAGTAGAATAAGGTAAGTGTCCCCGAATCGGACTTAAAATCCGTTGTCCGTAAGGACGTGCGGGTTCGACTCCCGCCCTCGGGCACCATTTCAGAATCAAATAGTTACGGGCAGTCAGCGATCTTCTGCTAACTGCCCGTTGCCTGTTTTGTGTGCCCATGGTGTGCCAGTCTCGAAGCAAGCCTCTTTTCCTAAGCGTCTAATGCTCGCAGTACGGATCACCGTAGGAGTAGATTTTATTTATGAGGCAACAAGGCGTGTCGGGAACGAAAATCAAAACTTAATCCGCGCGCTTCCACGCTCCCTGATGACGGTCGCTGTCCTTGCGCAAGGACGCGTCAACGTCAAGTCAGCCGCCGTGAACTTCAGCGGGCCAATCATCGCCGCTTTTATGGCCTGACCAATCTGTCTTGAGAAACGCTGTGAGGAATTGCTGCACGAATTCGTCTTGCCGGGTTTGCGGAATCACGACATGGACCAGTTTCAAGTGCGCAGCGGGTTTCGACAACACTCGTCTTGAAAACTCTGCGTCACGCGTGAAGCAAAGATCGTAATTCGACGCGGCCATTTGATAGAGTGCCCCGTTGTCGATTCCCGCTAATTGCAGCGACTTTACTGAGTCCACCTCGTGACCTTCTGCTACTAAGGCGGTCAGCAACTTGCGAGGCATGTTTTCGTCGAGGAGAATCCTCACGCCGCCGCCGCTTCCTTTTCGCGCGCCAGCTCACGCAACGCGCACTGCACGGCATTCTCGGTCAACGTCGGATAAGCATCGACGATCTCCGCGACGCTCATTCCACTGGCCAGGCATTCAAGCAGAAAAGCCACCGAGATGCGTGTTCCTTGTACGCGGGGCTTACCACCGAGATGATCTTTGTCTGAAACGATCCATTTCTCGACGTTCATGATTTTGTTCTCGATTTGAAGTTAGATCCACGCTCATCAAGCAGCGAAAGTTTTTGGTGTGCCAGTTGTGTGCCAACCCAACCAAATCAAGCTATACTCACCGGCACACAGGCATTATAGAGTAAGCGGAAATGCTAATAAAGACGCACGGATCAGAACTGAGGCATTCAAGAGGTAACAAGCGATTTGAGACTTAAAATCCGTTGTCCGTAAGGACGTGCGGGTTCGACTCCCCATCGGCACCACTTTTGTTCTCATGCCGGCCGCTGGGACGCGCTTCCGATCGGCGCGTCCCAAAAGGCTCAAGGTTGTTTCTATCGAACTGGTCGAAAGGCGTGCCTGAGATCGTACTTCGCGACGTTTCGTCCAAGGACCACGCCGGCGACGCTGGAGAAGTGGTAGTGCAGGCCTGCCCAGAGACGCGCATAGATGATCTCGTTGCGAAGATCGTTTGGCATGTCGAAGTGATTCACGGCGTTCAGGTTGCCAGCCGGGCCGGCGGCGTCGAAGCCGTGGATGTCGAGGTTGAATTGCTGTGTGCCGAGGAAGTTGGTGAAGACTTCGGCCATCGATGACGTGATCGAGCCATGCGCAGCGGGATATTCCGGATGGTTCGGAGTCGTCAAGAGCGGCCGCCAGCCCGACTGCTCGAGCGTCGCCGGGTTGCCATCGTCATAGCCAGGAACCGGACCAAAACCGTCGGTGGTAACCGCCGTAGGGTCGATGGCAGTGATCGGGCGCCAGAACAGATAGTGGTACTTCGCGAACAAGCACGAGATCAGGGAGTCGGCGCCGACGACATTCACCATCGCCACGAGCCGAGCTGTTTGCAGCAGCCCAAGGCTGCGGTCTTCAGCGACCTCGCGTGCGAGCCGGTTGTACTGACGGACCACGTTCGCTGACCAGAACCGTGCGATCGCGGTCTGCTCAGCGGTTCGCGCACTGGAGGTCACTTGGCCGAACGTCTTGATCTGGTTGAAGCCTTCGACCCACTCGCTGCTCTGAAGCGACGGCGGCGGATCGGGGAGAAACTGATCAGCGTCCTGCAGGATGAAAGGCCGCACGTTTCCTACCCACGGAGTCTGCGGCGCCGCGAACGCAGGCGGGGTCCGGCGCCACACGCCCGGGCCAGGCGACAGCGTCGGAAACGAGGAGGTCACGCCGATCGGCGTCAGGCGTCCATCGCCGGCGCGCAGATTGATGATGTTCGTCGCGGCCGCCAGACCGACATCCTGCCCGGCAGTTTTTGCCGGGTCGTCAGGAATCAGCGCCAGCGCCTCTTCGTAAAAAGAGTACAGCGTCGCTGCCTGCGCCGGAAAGTAGTTAACGAGCGTCCGGTATGCAGCTTCGACGACCGCCGCGTCCGTTGACGCCCCGGACGCTGCCGAGATGGCCGAGCCGTACGGCTCGTACCCACCTTCGATTGAGACAGCCGCGTCGTACACTGCCGCCGAGACGTAAGCCATGTAGATAAAGCCCTCGGCCTGGAACGCGCCCGAGCCCACAACAGTGTTCTCGGCGATTGTGTTCCACTGCTCGACTGTATTTCCCGGCGGCAGCGTCGGCGCCGCCTCAAACAGGTTCCGATTCCAGTCTGTGACTTCATCGGCCCTGGCCGTCGTCATGAATAGGACGGAAAGAACGGCTAATACTAGTAAACCCTTTGCTATTTTCATTGGATTCTCCTTTGGATGAATTGAGACAGTTGCGCTATTGGGAGAGGCAATCTCATTCGTCGTTGAGCTAATATTAAGGTAATGCGAGCCCCTTGAACTTCTAAACCAAGCTTTGTTGCCCGTACTTACTTCCCCACGCGCTGCACATTGCTCCGAAGGCAGGCTGGAAGTCCTGCGAAAGTCTGGATAAAACTCTCATAAAATTCTCATGGAATTCTGAAAGGCTTATGAGCCGGCTAACAAAGCATTTGTATGAATTCGGTCAGTTCCGCCTCGATGCGAAGGAACGCCTTCTGCTGCGCGACGGAGAAATTGTTCCGCTCACTCCGAAAGCATTCGACATGCTGCTGGCGCTTGTGGAGAACAGCGGGCACCTTCTTGAGAAGAACGAATTGATGCAAACGCTTTGGCCCGATAGCTTTGTTGAAGAGGGGAGCCTCGCGCAGAACATCTCGCTGCTGAGAAAGGCGCTGGGCGAGAGTGAAAGTCAGAAGTTCATAGAGACGGTGCCACGTCGCGGCTACCGCTTCGTAGCAAGCGTGAGAGAGTCAAAGAAGCCTGAGCAAATCGCGGACAGGACCATCAAATCAATAGCGGTGCTTCCGTTTAAGTCATTAGGAGTAGATGGCGGCGATGAATATCTGGGCATTGGAATAGCCGAGACATTAACAACCAGGCTCAGTGGCCTAAAGCTACTAACAGTGCGCCCTACCAGCGCCGTCCTCAAGTACGCCGCCCCTGAGAAGGAGACTGTTGTGGCTGGTCGAGAACTTAAGGTGGACACGGTCTTGGAGGGAAGTATCCGAAGGCTGGGAGAACGGGTAAGAGTTACAGCGCGGCTTGTGAGCGCGTCTGATGGCTCGGTGCTTTGGGCGGAGAAATTCGACGAGAATTTTACAGATATATTCAAAGTCGAAGACTCTATCTCCGCCAAGGTAACGGCAGCGCTGGCCCTGAAGCTTTCAGGCGAACAGCAGAAGCGTTTGACAAAGCGTTACACCGATAACGCCGAAGCCTATCAGCTTTACCTCAAAGGCCGCTATTTCTGGAATAAGAGAACAGAGGACGGTTTCAATCGAGGCATCGCACAGTTCAAGCAGGCGGTCGAAAAAGATTCTAACTACGCGCTTGCATACGCGGGGCTGGCGGATTCCTACATCGGACTGACGTTCTACGATTTTGCCGCCCCCAACGAAGCTATGGCGAAGGCGAAAGAGGCTGCGATGAATGCGCTGGCGATAGATAATACACTCGCCGAAGCGCATGCTTCGCTGGCTCACGCCCTAATGAATTACGATTGGAATTGGTCGGAGGCGGAGAAAGAGTTCAAGCTCAGTATAGAACTGAACCCGGATTATGCGACGGGTCACCAGTGGTACGCCATCCATTATTTGACCGCTCAGGGACGGCTGGAAGAAGCTCTACAGGAAATGAAACGGGCGCTGGAGCTTGAGCCGACTTCGCTCGTAATGAATACGTTTATGGGAGCGACTCTTTACTTCGCGGGGCGCTATGACGAGGCCATAGAACAATGCCGCAGGACGATAGAGATGGATCCGAACTTCGCCATCGCGCACTGGCACCTCGGGCTGGCTTACGAGCAAAAGGGGATGTTTGACGCCGCCATCGCAGAGTTTCAAAAGGCAATCACGCTATCGGGAGGCAGCCCGCTAATGAAAGCGGCTCTCGGCCATGCCTTTGCGAAGGCTAACAGGAAAGGTGAAGCAAGAATAATACTGGATGAGTTAAAGGAGCTTTCAAAGTACCGCTACGTGTCATCATATGAGACAGCCACAATCTATGCGGCACTTGGCGACAACGAGCAGGCAGTCCGCTTGCTGGAAAGAGCATACAAGGAGCATTGCTTCCACTTGGTTTATCTCAAAGTGTGGCCACAGTTCAGTGCTGTTAATGCGGATCCGAGATTTCAAGATTTAGTCCAGCGCATCGGCCTTTTGCTGTGACTTATCGATTAACCCTACTTGCATTGCGTCTCCTCACGCTGTCCCGCGCTTCGGTCCAACGACTTGTTGAATTTTTCCAGGTCATGAACCGATTTCAAACTCGCTGCGCTGAGTTATCTACTTTATCTACTGACTAATGTATCGGGTCAAGAAACGGTGTCTCTGGATCACTCACAGAAAAGATTACCAATCGCAACGGCGCGGTGCTGCTGCGGTTGTAACCCGTCATTTTCACGTGGGGCGGCATCACCATCGCCTGACCAGCTTTGACCGTGGCTGGCTCGCGCCCCTCCATTTCTAATGTGAATGCTCCTTCCAGAACATAGACAGTCACCGGGAAACGATGCGTATGGAACATAGTCTTATCACCCGGTTGGAAGCTCGCCCTGAGGACGCGCACTTCCTGCCTCCCCCCTTTAGGCATCCCTTGGACGATCTCGCTCAGGAGTAATTGGGGCTTGACGACACCTCGTTCTTGCGCCATTGCTATCAAACTAATGAGCAAAAGCGCGAACGCGAGACTGAAGCTCATCCACTTATTCATCTGTATTCTCCTTCCTCACATGATAGCATCTAACGAATCGAATTCACCCAGCGCGGGCAAACACTATTCAGCAACCTTCCGTTTCTTGCTGCTTTCTTTTTGATACGCGCTTAGGTCTTCAGCGTTCCAGTTCTCCGAATAGTAACTCGACGCTAATCACCTGCTTCGTGCACGATGTTGACCTACGAAGATGAGGGGGTTACGAGCCTGTACCAAGCCAGACGTAAGCTCGCTTTGACGGCTGAAACGTCGGTAAATACGACTTGGTAACGCGTTACAATATGACCGAATCAACGTGGAAGAGGTATGAGCATGGAAATTAAGCCGATCAGAAACAATCGCGACTACCGGGAAGCACTGAAGGAAATCGACCGGCTGATGGATGCCCCGCCAAACTCCGCGGAAGGCGATCGTCTCGATGTGCTGGTGACCCTGGTGGAGGCGTGGGAAGAAAAGCACTGGCCCATCGACTCGCCTGATCCGGTCGAGGCTATTCTGTTTGCGATGGAGCAGCGCGGTCTTTCACGACGTGACCTTGAACCATTCATCGGGAGCAGGGCACGAGTGGCGGAAGTGCTCAATCACAAGCGGTCGCTCACCCTGCCAATGATTCGTCGTCTACACGAAGGGCTGGGAATTCCTGCTGAAGTGCTGATCGGTGAAAGCGTGGCCGCATGAAGTCAAGGCGTGTTGTATATTGCATCAGTTCGAGGGTTGTTGTCCTCAAACCCGAATGACTTGTGTGAACCTCAAATAGACAAGACTACATTACTCGCGTCAGCCCTTCTTTGGTTAAATCCTCCCTAATTCCTTATTCCTGGTTAAGGCTGTGCTCTGGATGATCTTGATCGTGCTCCTGCTGTTTGGCTGCGCCACCGTGGGGAGCGCGTTTTATGAAGCTCCCGGAGCTTCCTTTGTAATCATGCTGCTCGTACTAGCCCGCATTATTCATGAAGGGTCGAGTAGGGGCAAGAAGAGGTGTTAGGGTTGCGGTTTGTGAGCGGGACGGCGAAGGACAACAAGTTTGAGAGAGTCTTGGTGTTAGATTTTGGTTACGGGCGCAGTTTTGGACAGAACCGCGGTGGATTGAAGAGAAGGGTTGGCCCTGGAGTGGTGAAGGAAGGTGGCGTTGATTGTTGGCTGACGGGGAAAGTTATGCTGGCGCGGCGCCGAGTTTGCGAGCGATGCGGGTCCATTCATTAAGGTAAGCGAACGATTGCGGCAGATGGATCACAATGCGGCGCACGGACTGCTCGAGGCGCGCTGACAATTTCAGCAGTTGTTCGCGCAAGGTGGTGACCTGAGCCCGAGCGAGGGTAGTTTGCTTCGCTTGTAAACGGATCTCCTGCATGAGCGCATACGCCGCGGCGGTGAGCAGGACGCGGAACTGGTTGGCCCAGAAGCTGGTGCAACTAGTGCGATCCAGTGCCATTCCCAGTTGCAGCTCTTTGATGCGGTTCTCGATTTCGCCGCGCGAGCAGTAGGCTTTTTGATAGATCGTTTTCGGTGACTGGCGTTTGTTGGTGACGACAAAGCGGGGATTGTCTTTCGGCTCGCCCCAGCTGTTGTAGACGATCTCGGCCTTGATCACCACGCGGCGCGAGTAGTCCCAGGACCTGGCTCGATAATGGCATTCGCCATAAACACGTGCGCGCAGGCCCCGTCTTTCGCGCTGGCGCGCTTGGGCCAATAGCGGTTTGGCGTGACGCTCAAGCACAGCATTTTTGGCCATCCCGCAGACATATTGGAGCCGGGGCACGCTGTCGAGATAGTCGAACATGGCGGGACAGGCAAAGCCGCCATCGAGCCGCAGATTGATGGTCGCTTGGGGAAACGCAGAGCGCACCAACTCCACCAAGCGCGCCAGTAAACCAACCACGACGCCGCTCCTTTCCGAGGCGTTGCCCGGCCGCAAGACCGCGGTGACTAAGTATTGTTCGGGCTCGTCATTGAAACTGACGAATCCGAGTAACGGCAGATAGCAGTGAGTATCGTAATGCGCATTGAAACAAGTGAACTCCTGCTGGCCATGCGTCGGGTCGTCAGTGGGATCGAGATCAAGCGTGATGCTCCGCACCTTGCCGCGCAACCGCTTTTGCTGCCGTTCGATTACTGCCTGAGCCAATGCCAGCCCTAAACGATAATTCTCTTTAGGGCCAGTTGAGTTCTCAAAGCGCGAGAGCGTAGGCTGCGAAGAGAGTTCTGGACCATCAACCGGCGAGCGGTCGAGCAGTAGTTTGAAGATCGGATCGTGCGCTAAGCGAGCGGCGTCGTTCGCATCAGCATAACCGCTCGCCAAACCATAGATGCGCTGGCGCAAAAGGTCTTCAATAGTATGCTTGACTTTGGCTTCTTGCCGGCGCTCAACCAGACAAGCAGCCAGCGAGGAAGTGAGCTGCAGTTTCTGATCAGCCGCCTTCAGCAGCAAGGCGCCACCGTCGGAACTACTATGAGGCTCATCAAATTTGAGATGAATCGGCTGGTCAACCAGTTCCGAAAAGATCAAACGCTGTGTTATCTTCTTCATGCTCAACCACATTCCCTTCCTGCTGCGAGTTTCTTATGCAAAAGCTACTTTACAGCAGTTCGTGGAATGTCGGTTGGGCTTTTTCATGAATAATGCGGGCTAGCTGCCAGAAACGGGACAAATCCGCGCAGTTACACGAATTACGAAGAAACCTTCGGCGACCCGGAAATTAACTATAAAGCAACTTTCTGGAATTTCTTTGTGCAGGACGATTGGAAGGTTACGCGCCGATTAAAGGTTGCGTACGGTTTGCGCTATGACCTCTATCAGATTCCCAAGGCAGATTCGACCTCGCCTTTCTCCGCTTCGCAAAGCTTTAATGTCGAGAAAAACAATTTTGCGCCGCGTTTGGGCGTTGTTTATGCCCTACGCGAAGGCGACCGCCCGACGGTTCTTCGCGCCGGTGCCGGAATTTATTACGACCAACCGCTTTTGGCGATGTATCAAAGGGCATTGCAAATTAGCGGGAGTTCAAGATTTTTCAGTTTGACTTTTAGCGGCAATAACAACGGAACAACCATACCAAGTCCAAATGCACCTGCGTTTCCAAGCACTTTTTCAGGCACTGTCCCCCCCGGTTCGGTTTTGCCCCCGCAAAACATTGATACGATTGCGCCTGATTTTGAAAATATGTATGCGATTCACGCAAACATCCAGATGGAACAGGCAATTACCAACGACCTCTCGTTCGCAGTCGGTTATATCCACTCTGGTGGTCGTCATATTCCGGTTTATCGAAACATCAACCTGATTCCGATCCGCTTTCTGACGGACGGCAGACCGGTTTTTAGCAGGCTGGTTAACCCTCTTACACGTTACGACCCGCGATTCAACAATATCCTAATGGTCGAATCCGCTGGCGTTTCGGAATATAACGCCCTGACTTTGCAATTGTCGCAACGGTTTTCAGGCGGGCTTCAATTCAGCCTCAATTACACGCTCTCGAAAGCAACGGACGACGCGCCCGAACAAAATATGACGACCGGCAATATTCAAGGTTTGGTTTTGTCAGACCCATACAATCGGCTTTTAGACAAAGGTAATTCGTTCGCCGACCAACGCCACACTTTTGTGATGAGTCTGGTTACCCACCCGAAGTTTAACTTTCAAGATAAGGCGCTTCGCTATCTTTTCAATAACAACCAGGTCGGCATCATCGCAACCGCCAACAGCGGGGAAACATTCAACATCGTCTCTACTTCAGACATCAATGGCGACGGGGCGACGATTTCGGACAGACCAATCGGCATCAAACGTAATTCAGGAAAAACTCCGCCGCAATTTAATGTTGATTTGCGCTACTCGCGCTTCTTCAATTTTACCGAGCGTTTCAAACTCGAAGTCTTTGGCGAATTCGTCAACCTTTTCAATATCAACAGCATCGTCGGGTTCAACAACGTAACGGTAACGACGAATACCCCCGGCGAATTGGTCGGCGAACTTCCCGACTTTAAGGCGCGTAATCAATCAACCTCGCAAGACAGCCGCCAATTTCAACTCGGCTTCAAGTTTATTTTCTAGCAATACTGAGTGGAAAACATAGATTTTGGTCGATTCCCCACTCCGGAGGAGTGAGATGTTTATAGACCGGAACGCACGGTCCTTCATAACTCCGTTCGGAGGAGCGGAACGCAACTAGAACTTTCGCCTTCAAGATACTTTCCGCTCCTCCGAACGGAGCCGGAGGGTGATCGGAGGTTCCGGTGCTATAGACATCCCACCCCTAACGGGGTGAAAGCCGTTGAGCTTTCTGGATCAGTGACACAAACCCTCTGGGGAGAATGCAATCTTTTCCCCGCAGCGGTTCTAGTCGTAGAACAGGCTGGAGAGTAAGTTGAACGGTCTTTATGTACTGTCCCACCTGTGCAGCCCAGAACATTGATAACAGGCGTACGGTAATTCGCAGGTCGGGAAGGGGGCAAAGCGAAGCGGCGCCCCCGCTCAGGCTGCAAATTTGCGGGGCTTGAATTAGTCAGTTCAAGTTTGAGAGGCTGGGGATCTTGGCGGGACTTGAGCTGTCCTTTTGTGATCGCTGGGTTTCCACTCAGCCTAATAGGCTCTTCCCAAGGAAAGTGGCATAGCCGCTATAACGCAGGTCACCTGCTAACGAATGGATTGTCTTTGATCCAGAATCGCCACTGTTTATCCACCCACTCTTCGGCGTAGTCGATGCCGACGCGCGGCCCGGAAGCGATCTTGCGAGGAAAGATTTTTTCACCGGCTTCGAGCCAGACGTCGCTTCCCAACAGGTCTGCTCGATCGAGTTTGCGATCGATTCCCATCGCCAGACACAGCTTCCCCGGTCCATTGGTGAGGTTGTGATCCGGCTGGCCGCGACGATGCCGGCGCATTAACTCGATGCCTTCAACTGGCTGGAGCGCGCGAATCAAAACTGCGTGGGGAACATCCTCAACATTCGTTACGACATTGAATTGGTTATACATCCCGTAGACAAAAAAGATATAGACCGTGCCTCCGACGGCGTACATTGTTTCGGTGCGTGTCGTTCGCCTGCCGCTGTATGCGTGTGAGGCCCGATCATGCGGCCCGCGGTAAGCCTCCGCCTCAACGATGATTCCTGAGACGCGTTCTCCGTCAGGCGCGGGAACCACCAGGAGCTTGCCCAGCAGCTCTCGAGCGACGGTGAGGACATTGGTCCGGGTGTAGAACTCGCGCGGGAGTTTTGCAGCAGCCGGCAATGGTTTCATGATCTGCAGTTGATGGCTAGTGCTAGGAAATACGCTGAAAGCGTTGGCTAATTCCAGCCCAGGGTTGCAGCAACCCTGGGATTTCAGATCCAACCCATTTTACTTCGCGAACTCTGAAAGAGTTCGCGAAGTCCCCCGTGCCGTAATTCGCCAACGCTTTCAGCGTTAAGATTCTTTGGTACGAAGATCCCCAGGGTTGCGGCAACCCTGGGCTGAAACTCGCCAACGCTTTCAGCGTAGTTGGTAGTTCACTGTCGCAGTTGCCAAACCATCACAAAGAAAATCACGAAGCCGATCGTCACAATTCCTCTTCGAACCCACACTTGTCCGACATGGACAGCCATGCTCGCGCCAAAGTAGCCGCCTAACAATGCCCCGCCCGCCATTAATAGTGCATCAGGCCAATCCACGAGCTCTGTAAGCGCAAAACTCAAGACCGCAATACTGTTGATGCAAATGCCCAGAAAATTCTTAATTGCGTTAGCGCGATGGATGTCGTGGAGACCGAGCAGTCCCATGGCCGCCAGCATCAAAATGCCATTGCCTGCCCCGAAGTAGCCGCCATAGATCGAAGAGAAGAATTGGAAAACGATAGCGCCCAGCCACCATAATGCTTTCGGCTCGGACATAATTGGCTGTAATCGCAGCCAGCGATTAATTGAGCCCTGAGCCATGAAGAGGATGGTGGCAAACAGAATCAGAAAGGGAACCAGTTGCGCGAAAGCAGGCGCTGGAGTCCAGATCAGGAGCCAGGCGCCAATGGCCCCGCCAATTATGCTCGTCAATCCCAGCCTCAGCAACAGCGCGGAACTATTCTCCAACTCCTTGCGATAACCAAACAAACCACCAAATAGACCGGGCCAAAGGGCAACCGTGCTCGTAGCATTCGCAACTTTCGGATCTAATCCCAGCCAGATCAACAAGGGAAAAGTGATCAAAGTGCCGCCTCCGGCGATCGAGTTGATGGCGCCGGCAGCGAACGCCCCCGTGACTAGGATTGCGATATGGAGTAGTGACATGCGTCGAGTCTGTGTGCTGAGTTCTGAGTTCCGAGTTCGGGGTTTCGGGTTTCGGGTTTTAAGTAAAGGGGTTTCAAGTAAGGGGGTTGGTTATTCTCTCAAGCGACTTGGGCAATGTCCGAGACATAAGTTCTAACTCTGTGAGAACCGAAAACTAAGTCTCGGAACTCGAAACTCGAAACTCGAAACCCTCATGTTAGAATGCCTGCTAAAGTTAGACCAGTGGAAAATTCGGGAAGTAAACCCGCAGATGATCCGCCGATACGCTGCATTTCTTTGTACCCTCGCGTTGCTGGGATCATTGATCCCGCCGTCAACGCCCTCGTCTGCGAATCCGCTCAACACCAGGAAAATCCTTCTCCGCGTGATGACTTTCAACATACATGTCGGCGTGGGGATGGACAAGAAACTGGACTTGCAACGGATCGCCGATGTCATCATTCGGGAGCGCCCCGATTTGGTCGGTTTGCAGGAAGTGGATCGCGGTGTGCGGCGAACGGAAGGCATTGACGAGATCGCCGAGCTGGCCAGGATGACCCGCATGGACTATGCCTTCGGCCACAATCTCGACTATCAGGAGGGGCAGTATGGCGTGGCGATTCTCTCGAAGTTTCTGATTCAGAAGATCGATCATCGTAAATACGAAAACCGCCGTCAGGCTGAACGACGAGGCATGCTTCGAGTTGAGGTTGATGTCGGCGGCCGCACGATAAACTTTGCAACTACGCATTTGGACTATCAGCGGGGCGACGGGCGGTTGTTTGAAACCGAACAGATGCTCAGATTCCTTGAGAATCTTAACAACCCTTTAATTGTGGTCGGTGACTTAAATGACGAACCGGCCGGAAGCGCTTACAAACTAATATCGACAAAGTTTGCCGACGCCTGGATTGGGAGTCGCGCGAAGGGGGATGGCTTCACCTACCCGGCAGGCAAGCCATCAAAGAGAATCGACTACATTTTCTATCGGACGAGCGATGGCGTGCGTGCAAAGAAAGCCTGGGGGGTGAAAACGACGGCTTCAGATCATCTCCCCGTGATGGCGGAGTTGGAGATTCGTTAAAGTGGGGCAAGCAGGAAAACGAGACTTACAGAACCGCGAGCGGTAGCGACCGGATCAAAAACTCAACGCTCAGTAAACCCGCAATTGAAATGAAGTTGAGTATAGGATCCTGTTAGTGCGGTTTCGTGTGCTTTCGTGGATCGTACCAAGGGTGGCACACCTTCACCTCTCACAGTCATCGCTATCACGCCTGCGCCGTCACGGCCGATCGTTCCTAGGTCCGCCCCCGCGCCGTCCGCGCTTCGAACCTCGCTCCTGTTGAAACTGTTTCCATTGCTCGGGCGTCAGCACCTTCTGTAGCCGTTCGTCAGCCTGTCGCCGAATTTCGGCAACCCGCGGCTCCGACTCTTTTCTGACGGCCTGCAACTGAGTGCGCGTATCGCCCAGAATTTGATGCACCTGCATTTTCTGGTCAGCGTTTAGCTGAAGGTTGTCAAGCATGCGTTCGAAGCGGTTCTGCCGGACGGATTCACCAGGGCCGGCCCATCGCTTGTAGACGTTCAGGGCCAGTGAACCCGCCGCGAAGCCGAGCACGAATATGACCACTGCGGCCGCCCGCACCTGCCACTTGCTCTTACTTGTCGAATCCATGGTTTTACCTCACCGATCCTCTTCTGCGCCGTAAAGCGTTGACAGCACCTGCCCGTCGGAAACCTGTTCATCAAATTCGCCGTGGTTGAGGATCACCTCTTCCGCTGAATAGGCATTGAGAGCAGTAGTCTCCGGCGTGACCGTGGTGACCTGGCCGGGTATGACGAAGGTCAACACCGCCAACGCCGCGACTGTTGCTACCATCGAAGATGCCAACGCCCCTGCGGCCCGCCACATTCGGCTCCAGGCCCACGACTTATTTGTTGTTTGCCGCTCTCGAAGAGCAGCCATGACTCTGGTGTGAAAGAAGGTTGATGGCTCGAATGTCTCGGCTACCCGTTCTTTCAACAAGAGCGCGGCGATCTGTGCAGCTTCAAATGCCTGACGGCACCCTGCGCACTCGCCCGTATGAGCACGAACCTCAGACAAATCACTTTCACTGAGCCCTGCCAGTGGAGCGCCTTCAAGAAGATTGATGATGTGTTTGTCTTTCATTTCATTCCTCGCGCTTCAATGCTCTTGCTACCGGAACTGGTCTTCGGCGCCAGCAGTTTTTCAATCGCTTTGCGCATCCGCCTCCGGGCGCGGAAAGCGTGCACTTTCACTTTAGACGCCGACCACCCCGTCATCTCTACCACTTCTTTGACCGATGCGTCCTCACCATCAATCAAAGTCAGCACCAACTGGTCGTCAGGAGATAGAGTTTGCAACACTCGTCCCGCCAGATCAGCCGCAGCCGAGCTGCGCTCGCTCGACTCGTGACGTTCCGCGGCGGCGTTGGCCAACTTGTTATCCAACCAGGTGCTCTCGTCTTCTGTCAGATTAGAAACTGTCAATTCAGGTCGGCGCTTCGAACTTCGCAGCAGATTAAGGCAAGTGTTAGTTGTGATGCGCGTCAGCCAGCCTTCCATGGAACCGCGACCTTCGTAATTGCCGAGTTCGGTAAATGCTTTCAAAAAAACCTCCTGCGCGGCTTCTTCGACTAGACTCCGTTGACGAAAGAAACGGCTCGCAAACCTAAAGACGCGCGGACCGTAGCGTCTCATAATCTCTTCAAAGGCAGACTCATCGCCATTGCGCGCCCTGCGCGCCAACTCCAGGTCTGCGGCCTGATCGTAACTATTCGACAGGAAGTGCTCCCGGTTCGAACTATTTGGGATGGCGGACCCCGGGAAATCTCGAACCCGCCATCCCATCTTAAGGGTTAATGGTTGTTACTGAACGTTCCGCTTGCCGCGTTCGCCCCTTTTGGCTTTGAACTCAGCACGCTTCTGTTCAATCTGTGTTTTCTGTTCGGCAGTCAGTAGTGACTGCATTTCCTGACGCATTTTAAACCGCTCGCCCATTAATCTAGCCTGCAAGCCGGCCGTCTCCGTCAGTTTCTGAGAGGCCAACGCCTCGTTGAACGTACCGCCCTCGGTTGCCTGACGCAACTCCTGACGCTTGGAGCGAAGCTCCTGTTGCAGCGCCTGAGTGCGCTGGCGGAAGCTGTCATTGATCTGCTTCATGCGCGCTTTCTGGTCCTCGGTCAGCTCGATGCCGCGGAACATTCCGCCACGCATTCCCTTGCTGCCCCGGCCAAAATGCCCGCCGCGGCCTTTTCGACCCCAGCCTTTACCGTCTTTGTTGTGTGCACCACGATGCTCGCCGCGGTTCACTTGCTGATTGTCCTGTGTACTGCCGGTTGACTGCGCGAAGGCAATCGGGGCAGCTAGTGCAACGGCCGACAGGGAGGCGATAGTCAGCGTCTTAAGCTTACTTAATGTTTTCATCTTTCTTCCTTTTACTCCTGGTTATCTTGAATGTGTATGGAGGGCCGTTATTAGCCTCCCGACTGGTAAGACACCGGGCGGTAGCGAAAGGTTACAAAGAGGACTATCTGCGGTTATCCGTCAAGTCGCCACTCAATACAGAACCGAGAGCGGTAGCGACCGGATCCCAGATTCAACCTGGCAAACTGACTTACCATAGGTCAGTTCCTCAACCGCAAAGCTGAATACAGAACCGAGAGCGGTAGCGACCGGATCCAAGCGTTGAGGTCAACTTGTAGAGTCAGTTTGGTTTGAATTTGGGATCCGGTCGCTACCGCTTTCGGTTCCGTAATCACCGCTTCACCCAGACCGGCTGGGTCCAGGCAACCTTTCCATTCGATTCAACGACCTTAGCGCGCACGTACATTTCGTTGCCGCGAAACTGGTAAACCGCCGGGTTCGCAGTCACCTCTCTGAGAACTCGTCCGCCCTGTCCGATGAAAAGGACACGATACTTGCTCGATCCCTCCTGCTTAATGTTGACCGTTATATCCTTGTCAGTACTCTGGTAGTCAGTCAGTTCAACTCCCGTGGAAGCGTAGAAGTCTCCGCGCTCCAGCGCGTCCAGGATTGCCGCGGGCGAAAGCCGATCTGTTCTTACCATCACCCAACCTCGGCCAGGCTGCGCGCTGCTCCTGTTCCATGGTTGCTTGAATGTGTGCGCGTCATCAACTGCGATGCCATACAGCATTTTGCCACTGGAGAGGATCACGTCCCACACTTCTTCCAGTCCCGGCACTCCGCCGCCGCCCAGGTTATTCACCAGATGATGACCGTTGTAGATCTCAAAGAGCTTGTTGTTCTCGACCTGTTTGAGATCTTCAGCGGTGATAGCCCATTCAAAGTTAGGATGATTTATGTGTGGCACACCCGAGACAGCGCGTACGGCATCGATGTTCCGCTGCAGAACTTCCACTACGCTCTTCCCGCCCTGAGGGTCAATCTTCCTGGCGACATTGAGGCCATTGACGTGAATGGGTTTGCTGCCAAACTTATCGGAAATCTCTTCGCCTTTGATTACAATAAACTTCTCATCAGCCCCATGAAGCGCATTAAGGCCATCGACGCTGGTCACGAAGTTGTGATCTGTAAGCACCAGAAAGTTGTAGCCATGCTCCCGATACCACCGCACCACCTCGTCTGGTGTGGAGTCGCCGTCACTGTTCAGCGTGTGCGTGTGAGTGTTTCCCCTGTACCAGTGGAGACGTGTCGGTTTGTTTTCTGTCGTCTTAAGTTGTTGGGTCGGTGAGTCCCCAGAAACGCCCGCCTCAGCTACCAGCATTGAGAGCAGCGCAAATCCAGCCGTTAACAGAATCGTTTTCTTCATGAGAGTATTCTACGGTCCGGACCGTGGAGTGTGAACCCCGATAGGCGATGATGGAAAAGCAGTTTTCACCTCGTTAGAGTCTGTCGGGAAAAAGAGGAGGCTGTGCGAGAAGTTCATCGCAGGCCGCAAGGAACTGCGGTTTTCACCCCGCTTAGGGGTGGGATGTTTATAGCACTCCGAATATTCACCCCTCCGGTTCCGTTCGAAGGAGCGGAGAATACTTGAGGATATAGGGTCTAGTTGAGTTCCGCTCCTTCGAACGGAGTTGATGAGGAGTTGTGTTCGGATTCTATAGACATCGCACTGCTACGGAGTGAACCACCGACCACCGACCACCGACCACCGACTACTGACTACTGACTACTGACTACTGACTACTGACTACTGACTACTGACTACTGACCACTGACCACTGACCACTGACCACTGACCACTGACCACACTGACCAAACCCTAATTTACAATTTACGATTCACCATTTACGATTCGAGAGATGAAGACCTTCCTCCGATATCTGTTGCAGACGACACTGATAGTGCTGGGAATTCTCTCCGCAGGGCTTGGGTTAAAGGGTTTCCTGCTCTCGAGTCGGTTCATTGATGGAGGAGTGACGGGGATATCAATGCTGGTTTCAAATGTGCTGGGATTCCCGCTGGCAGTTTTGATCCTGGTTTTCAATCTTCCCTTCATCGCTCTTGGCTATCGGCAGATTGGCAGGAGTTTTGCCATCAAGAGTGCGCTCGCGATTGGTGGCCTGTCACTCTGTCTCGCCTTCGTTAAATACCCTGCTGTCACCCCGGACAAACTGCTAACTGCCGTTTTCGGTGGCTTCTTTATTGGCGCCGGTATAGGTCTCGCAATTCGCGGCGGCGCGGTTTTAGATGGTACCGAGGTCGCGGCTCTGCTTATTAGCAAAAGCAGCCATCTCTTAAAAGTGGGAGACGTGATCCTGCTGCTCAACGTTGTCATATTTTCTGCTGCTGCTTTTTTCCTCGGTATTGAATCGGCGCTCTACTCAATGCTTACTTACTTTGCGGCTTCGAAAACGGTTGATTTCTTGATACACGGCATTGAGGAATACACGGCAGTGATCATCATTTCCGACAAAAGTGAGGAGATCAGACAGGAGATTATCCAATACCTCCAGCGGGGTGTGACTGTCTACAAGGGTCGAGGGGGTCTCAGTAATGCTGAACAGGACATCCTTTTTTGTGTGGTGACGCGCTTGGAGATTGGGAGAATTAAGACAGTTGCCAGAGACATGGATGAAACCGCGTTCATTGTCGTACACCCTTTGTCCGATGCCGAGGGTGGTACGATCAAGCGTCTCGCGTTGCGTTCGTGATTGTCAGAACGGCGAGCGGTAACGACCGGATCATTTTCCATTTTCCATTTGTCATTTTGACAATTTTGACATTTTCCATGATTTTTCATTTGTCATCTATGGACTGAGTAGTTGTCCTGCTTCGAATCTTCACAACAGAAAACCCACGACAGAAATCACTCAATAAAAAGTCCACTCTCAGAAAATGACAAAATGAAAAATGTCAAATGAGAAATGGAAAATAATCCGGTCGCTACCGCTCCCGGTTCTGACAGAGGCGACAACCTTGAAACGAATCATAACGCGCAACGTGACTATCATCGCCTGCATCAAAGACTGAGAATGAGAAGGTCGAGCACAATCGTTCTGATTACTCTACTGGCGCTGTTAACCCTGACGGTTGCAGGCGTAGGGGTCGAGAGGATCGCAGACAAATTTGTGCTGTACGTCAGAGTGGCGAGGCTTTATACGCAAGATCCACCGCGGAAGATTTTGATGCCGCTTCAAGTCTCGACGAAACAGATAGCAAACACCTGGCACGCGCCTCGCGGTGCGAATCGCCTGCATGAAGGTCAGGACATTTTTGCGCCTCGCGGCACACCGACCTATTCAGCTACCCGAGGATATATCTACCACATCGGAGAGAATCAACTGGGAGGTCAAACTGTTTCCGTTATCGGCGCCGGGGGGCGCGTTTACTACTACGCCCACTTCGACTCCTATGCTCCCGGCATCGCTGAAGGCGATTACGTCACTTCCCAAACGGTGCTTGGGTACGTAGGAACCTCCGGAAATGCGCAGGGCACGCCGCCACATCTTCACTTTGGCGTTTACGGTCCGACAGGGCCAATCAATCCGCTGCCATTGCTCACCGACAGACCAGAGCAGAAAAAGCGGGCGGGGCAAGCGGGAAAAGGGTAAAAGGGGAAGCAGGGAATGCTATCTCGTTCCTCCCTTTTACCCGTTCAATTCCTTCCGCGCTTTGAAAAAATCCTCGGCGCGCTTTACAGCCACTAGATTGTCCCATTGCAATGCCGGGCTCACCGCGATGTCAGAGTTGAATATTCAACGAACACCCGAAACCTGGGTTATTATTTTTTTTTGCTACTCACGATACGAAGGATCGACCCATCTCAATCCTCCAGCTATTTCTTACTTCGATTCGGCGGGCCATTGGATCGAGTCTATCCAATTCACTTAGTGCACCTGCGGATCAATCAGCGCCTTTAACACCCGGCCTGACGAAACATGCGCAAGGGCTTCGTTGGCGTGAGCAAGATCATAGCGAGCGAGTGTCATCTGCGCCCAGGGTGCCGCGCGCGCGGCGTTAGATATGATTCCAACGGCCCGGTAGAAATGAGAAAAATCCGAACCCCAACAGCCGCGCACATCGACGTGCTTCTTGTTAAGATCCAGGTGTGGGTTAAAGGCGGCTTCGGGTGGCACTCCGCCATGATCGGTGTACTGCCCGACAATGACTACCCGACCTGCTTCGCGGGTAAAGCGCATCGCCTGGACCACCGCTACCGGCGCCCCGGTAGCTTCTATCGTCACGTCGGCGCCCCGCCCGCTGGTCTGCTCTCGGACCCACGCGAGTCTTTGCTCTTCGTCATGAGTCTCGATACTGAGCACGGCAGCGGCTCCGACTCCCAAAGCTGCGTTCAGACGATGTTCGGGCGCGCCAATGCACAGAACACGCAAGGCGCCCCCCATTAGCGCGAGAATAATCGCGCTCAGTCCGACAGGACCCGAGCCGAGCACGAGTACCGTATCTCCCAGTTTCACCTCTGCCCGCTCAACGGCATGCAGCGCGGTGGGTAAGGCGCAGCCTCCAGCCATAAAGGTTTCCGGCTCCGCGCTGACACGAATACAGTGGGTACCCGGTTTGATATAGATCTGTTCGGCCCAACCACCGCAAAGCCCGTCATCAAGTCCGTAAGTAATGCCATAGACTTTCCGGCGCGGACAGCGCGTCGTGGCTCTGGCGACAAGACAGTACCAGCAGGCGTTGCAGGTGCCATGTACGTCAAGAAAGGTAACGCGATCGCCCTCATTAAAAAGTCGACCCTCTACATCGCGCAACTCTCCCCTTATCTTGCTCAGGTGGCCGATTGAAACATGGCCGGGAATGAGTGGATAGGGAACTCCCTGCAGCCTTCCTTGTTGTAAATACACGTCTGTGCCGCAGACTTCGGAGAGTTCCACATCGAGAACAGCCGAATTGTTGTCGAGCGCTGGAGAGGGAACTTGGCGAAGCTCAACGGGCGCATTGGGCGCAGGTATGATGGCGACAAGCGTCATTGGTTAAGATTAGCGTTCAGGTTAGCACGGAAAGATAGCGTGCAATCTGCAAAGCTGCAAAGACCAGCTTGAGCGTGAGAGTTAGGCAACGTCGTCCCTTACGACAGAACCGCGAGTGGTTCGACCGGATCCTCTATGATTAGGTTGCTCTGGATTGCGTTTATGGGGGGTGAGTGCTCGGATCCCGGGCTACCGCTCGCGTTTCTGTAGCTGACTACCATCCAGTCGGTACTGTTCTTGTGTACTGAGGGGGCCAATGATAGTCTGCCCTCCCACGAGAAAGGGATACCGCGCGCTTAAGGGCTCTTCATAAAATAGATTGAGTGTGTTAATGGGCGGAAACGCTTTGGTGTCAGTGGTGCTCGAATGAACCAACTACTAAAACAGACTGTAAGACTGAGTATTAAGCCGTACCGCAGGGAGATATAGACTTTGCCGCAAAGCCGACATCGAAGGTCTGTCAAGGCCAAGAAACGACTGAAGGGCCGATACCCGACTGCGAACCCGAGTTCTTCGGGCAAGCGCAATAAGAAGGTAAGAGTGATTGCGATTGTGGTAATCGTTGTCCTCGCTCTTTCGGCAGTCGCTTATGTGCTGATGAATCGTGGACCTGCAACAGGTGCTGAGGTTGCGACCGTCTCGGGACTTAAGTATGTCGATTTGGCCGAAGGCACGGGAGCGACCCCGCAAGAGGGACAGACGGTCACGGTGCACTACACCGGCACGCTGGAAAACGGAAAGAAATTTGATAGCTCGGTCGATCGTGGCCAACCATTTAATTTTCGCATCGGAAAAGGGGCCGTCATTAAAGGTTGGGATGAAGGTTTGGCATCGATGAAGGTGGGCGGCAAACGCAAGCTCATCATTCCCCCAGCGCTTGGTTACGGCGAAAGAGGTGCGCCGCCTAACATTCCGCCAAACTCTATACTGCTTTTTGACGTCGAACTTCTGGATGTGAGGTAGCTGGAAACGTAGCACAGACTTGAGTCTGTGTGAGCGGTCACCACTGCCTCATTTGAATGAGGGGCAACAGATGCTTTTTCCGACTGATTCTCCAGGGTTTGTTGATTGGCGGAAAGAATCGATCCACGAAACCACCCGAACGAACACCAAATCGATTTCGTGATATTTCGTGATATTTCGTGGATCGTCTTGATTTCGCGATTACCTCACGCACAGGCAGGTGACGAACGTAAGTTAGGACTCTACAGTCCTTCATGAAGAACCCGACGTTAAGGAGGGCACGCGCTGCGATGAACATAAGGCAGATCGAAGTCGTATAGGCTCGCTGGAGCGAAGTAGAATGAACTTGATTGGCACGCTGGCGATCGCGATGGGAGCGGGTTGGGTCTCGGGAATCAATTTGTACGCGGCGGTAGCCACCCTCGGTTTCCTGGGCCGCTTCGCCCATTTGCGCTTGCCGGGTGAACTCGACGTCCTCACTAACTGGTGGATCATCGGCATTGCCTCCACTCTCTATCTCATAGAGTTTTTCGCAGACAAAATTCCTTACCTCGACAGCACCTGGGACGCTATACACACTTTCATCAGAATCCCCGCTGGCGCCGTGTTGGCGGCAACCGCCTTCGGTGACTTCGATCGAAGCGTCCAGGTTGTAGCATTGCTGCTTGGAGGTGGGCTGGCCCTGAGTGCACATGGAACAAAAGCGACTGCCCGCGCGGCGATTAATCTAAGCCCCGAGCCAGTGTCCAACGTTGCGGTCAGCCTGGCCGAGGATGTGGTCGCCTTTAGCACTATTCTGCTATCAGTCTTCCTCCCCTTAGTCACCATCATTTTCCTGGTTACATTTCTGGCGCTTTCGATCTACCTCGCACCCCGTATGGTTCGGGTGATGAGAGGAGCAATCTCGCGGGTGCGCGGCGTCTTTGGGTTCAGTTAACGCAACTAGATCAACCTGTCGCCCTCAACTGAAACCGAGTCATGCCGGTAATGGCACCCACGGCTCTGGCGATTGTGCTGAGCGGCCTGCGCTACTAGCAGAGCAACCTCGATCGCGTTTCTCAGCCCTATCAATCCATCGGCCAGCTTGGTAGTACGATAAAACGTCTCGATCTCATTCCAGAGGTGTCGAAGCTCTCTAATTGCTCGCGAGAGACGTTCCTCATTGCGGACCAGTCCTACGTAGTGCCACATGATGTTTTGGATCGTCTGCATGTCGCCTTGAATCAACGCCGGATCGGGCTCGGCAAACAACCCACTCTCATCCCACGGGGGCACGTGGACAAACCCGGGTCGATTCGTGGGCGGCTCCAGACTGAGAGTTTCTTCGACATGCCTGGCGGCGCGGTTTCCCCACACCAATCCTTCGAGCAGAGAGGTTGAGGCCAGACGATTGGCTCCGTGCACTCCTGTGCAACTGATTTCTCCGACCGCATAGAGGTTATCGATGCTCGAGCGCCCCCATTCGTCCACCAACACCCCGCCGCAGAAGTAATGTGCGGCCGGCACGACGGGTATCAGTTCCCGGGTGATGTCTATGCCGGCCTTTAGACATTGAGCGTAGATATTGGGAAAGCGATTGCGAATGGCCTTGGCAGTCATTCGCGATGCGATGTCGAGCAGCACGTAAGAATAGTCGTGAGTCTCCATCTCGTGATGTATGGCCCGAGCCACAACGTCGCGCGGCGCAAGATCCTTCCACTCGGGAGAATACTCAGCCATGAACTGACGTCCATCCGGGGTCAACAGAATTCCTCCTTCGCCTCGAATAGCTTCACTAATCAATAGACCTTCGGCGCCGGGCGCGGCCAGCGCCGTGGGATGAAATTGCACATATTCGGCATTTACGATTCTGGCGCCGGCGCGATGGGCCATGGCTAGCCCGTCACCGCGCGCACCCTGGGGGTTCGTAGTGTTGCGATAGATGCGGCCCAGGCCGCCGGTCGCCAGCACAGTAGCCGCGGCGAGGTAGCGATGGACCGTGCGCTCCTGCCGGTTAAACATGTAAGCGCCGTGGCAGGCGATAGGACGGTAATTGTCGAGCGGATCTCGAGAGTGATGGGGAAAGGTGATCAAATCGACGGCGGTGACGTTCGATTCGATGGTTATGTTTGGGCAGTTGCGCAGAGCACTAATTAAACCCTTCATGATGGCCGCCCCGGTGCCATCGCCCACGTGCAAAATGCGGCGGCGTGAGTGAGCAGCTTCATTACCCCAGAACGGCCGCCCGTTAGCGTCGCTGTCAAACTTAATGCCCGCGGCTGTCTCGAGGACCTCGTGGAGGATAGGCGGTCCTTCCTCGGCGAGTATGCGGGCAGCGTAAGGGGAACTCACGCCGGCGCCGGCTGCCAGGATGTCCGCCAGAAGAATCTCAGGATCGTCATCCACACCCCGACCAATAATTCCACCCTGCGCATATTGCGTATTTGATTCGTGAGGATCAGCGGCCCGCGTAATAACGGTGATTTGGCGCCCGGGATTGCGCGCCAATTGCAAAGCCGCGGTTGCCCCGGCAATGCCGCAGCCAATTATCAAGACTTCAGTTTCTGCCAAGCGTATACACCTGAGGGACTTGGTACATTTTGAGGCCGGAAGTTCAGAGTTCATCAACCTTTCGGTTGCGGGTTGGCGTCGCCGGCAAGCTAAAGCTTGATGAACTCTAAACTACCGGCGCCTCACCTAGCCCGGATTATTCATGAACCATCATTCCAATCCAGCCTGCGGTAGCAGGCGGCAGCGTAAAGCCTGGGGCGTGAGCCCCAGGAAAGCAACGAAGATGAACATCAGCCCGTGTTAACGGGCGGCA
>JALZJF010000053.1 GCA_030859905.1 Acidobacteriota bacterium | reverse complement strand
CGCAAACAGATCTACGTCGTAGTCCACTTCTCTCGACATCTCCTCACGAATGGTGTGCAGCACTTCCAGAAACTTTGGACGACGATACATAAGACATTTCCAATTGCCGATTGCCAATTTCCAATTGCCGATTTCGATTTTCTAATTCTACTCCGACTGCCAACCAATCAATAGGGTGATCAGTTATACCCATTCTTCAAATTGGCAATTGGCAATCGGAAATCTGCAATGTCTTGAATTGGCAATCACACCGTTCTCTCTGTAGCTTCAGAGACGAGAAACTCCGGCGTCACGATCATGGGAACGTAAAAGCCTGCTGCCGTATTGAACATTCGGATGCGAGCCTGTCGACGAACATTCGCGAGGTGGCCAAAATTCCAAGTCACCAGGTAATCAATCTTGTGATAAGAGGCAATCGCAACGTGCAAAGCATCCGCTATGTACTTGCGATGAAATATTCCGCGCGACACATAACCGTCCGCCAGGATGGCTGCTTCATCGGTGAGTTCAGCTTGCTCCAGCGGAGCGATCAGTTTTAGGTACGAAGTTCTATGAGGATCCTGAACTCGTTCGAGCTCTCGTGAGACCAGTGCCGAGATAACCGTGCGATAGTCCTTCATCTCGTGTTCCCACCAACGGATGGTTAAGTCACGCCGAAAGGGCTCGCCGTTATCAAGGTAAGCGCCGATGACCGAGGTTTCGAGATAGAGACTCTGTTTCATTAAAGACTCGGCGCCTCACATCTCTCCGGGTTTAGCGGTCCGGGCAGTCTGGTTGAGCGGTTCCAGCCGAATGACTCCCCGACGAAAGTCAAAAGAAACTCTGAAATGCCTAAGAAAGTTTGCTCCCAAAATGCCATCCTGGATGAATCCCGCAGTCTCATTCACCGACTCCAGATCAAGGACGGCCACATTGACCTGCTCCCTGGTAAATGTGCCGAGCGTCACGCTTGGCAAGAGCATCATTTTCACATCTTCGGCTATACCTGCCGCGCCGAAAACCCGCATTCGCTGGGAAGTCAGGTAATTGGACAACTCTTCAAGCGATGCCAGTTTTTCTGAGACTACAGAGATACTGGCGCCGGTATCGATAATGAAGTTTAGCGGCTTTTCGATGCCCTCAAGATACACCTCACCGCTGAGGAATCCACTGGAGGTAGTGCGCAGAGGAATCTCCACGGTCCTGGCAGTTTGGGAGTCAAGCGCCGGCGGCAGATCCGCGGCAGGTGGAGTTTGCAAGAGATTGAGGCTACCTGATTGTCGCTGACGCACGAGTGTAAAGGTTCGTTCGCCGTAATCGACGGCAGTTACGAACTTCGAGATCATCGAGAGGCCGAGATAACCATCGACGGGAGTCTTGTTATCAAAGAAACGCCTGATGTAGACGGGCACATTCTCGACTTTGACTTCGCCAATCTCCAGCGAGTCCAGAAAACCGTAGACGATTTCAAACTTGCCTCCACCGCCCACAGCACGGGCCAGGCCACCACGCGCCACCGGACGTATGCCAAGTCTATCGGCCGTCTCATCTGAAATCACAGACATCCCCGAACCCGTATCCAATACAAAACGGAGGGGATCTCTCTGACCGTTCACCTTGACCGTCAAGATCGGGCGACCATCGAACGACTCGAAGGAAACGATTGTGGCGCCGCGTCCGGCCGGCATATAGAGCGAGGCTTGTCGTCCGAGGTAACGCAAGAAGTCGATCAATCCTCTGATACGCGCGCGGCGATCCGCATCAGTCTTGGGCGCAATTACCAAAAAACGCTCATATGCGTCAGCGGCTTCCTTGTACAGCTCGCTGCGCGCAGCCGCCTGGCCCAGATTGAAGATGAAGTCGGGTTCATCAGGCGACATGCTTACCGCTCGCCGCAAACCTCGAAGGCATGGCTCTAACCGGTTCTCATAAAAATCAACCATTGCCAGGCCGGCTACCGCCAGAGAGTCGTCTTCTTTAATACTAAGAGCCGTACGAAACTCTTCAACTGACTCACGAAAGTTTCCAGAAGCCAGGATCGCATGGCCTAGTAAGGCATGCCCTCGCGCCGAGAGGGGGTTCGCCAGAATCACTCTGGCTGCCTGATCGTACGCGTCTTGCAGGCGCCTTTGCTTGAGCAGAGTGAGACTCAAACCAAGTCTGGCACCCTGGTCCTGAACGTTCTTGCTCAATATCTCGCGAAAACTCTTTTCCGCCAGATCGAAGTCACCATCGCGAAGTGCTTTCTCCGCGCGGGTTCGGGCTTTTTTGTCGCTCAGAGTCGCGGCGGATGCGGGCGCGAAAGGACCCAGAGAAAAGACAAAGGCGGCCACTATTCCAACCACCAAATTCCGGGTTAACCTGGTAAAGCTAAAAAATTGCATCAAACCATCCTCAATACTATTTCAAAACTTCCCCAGTTTTCATCGACCATAACACCAGGTCAAGTTCATCGAAATTGATCCCTACGTCGCGAGCGACGCCCTTCAATCTTTCCTCGATCTCCAGGTAACGCGCCCGGCTGCTGGGAGGCCTGGAGGATTCGACTATCTCGAGGTCTACTAGACAACGCAATACATGCTTGTCCAGAATCGCATGGCCCATTAACCCGATATTCCGCAGAAAATGGCTGGCTTCTTTGTAGCCCAACCCTTTGATCCGCTTCTCCCGGGCTAGCCAATCACGACGCGCAATCGGATCTGAAAAACTCTCGAGCCGCTCGCGCAATCGCAAGCCGCAATGCTCGCGCAGATAGTTTCGCGCTATCACAATGTACCCCGGCCGCGACACGGGAAAGCGATGCGCGCCCGCCTGCTTGAGAGCCTCGGTCATTTCCGCTCCCTCGCCGTTCCATAGCAATGGTCGGACCGCTTCGATGGACTTCAATCCCATCTGAGCCGACGCGCCGGCCGTGAAAATACAGAAGACGAGTTCTTCCCAAAGTCGCGCGTCCGATCCATCGCGCCAGACTTCTTCAAACTCACCGAGCCTCGCTCGAATCTCTTTTCTTCGTGCCTTGTGCGTGGCGCGTATGCTTTCAACTGTAACAGATGATGTTCGCGCACTATGATTTGTCAATAACGCGATTCTAGGTGGCCGCTTCTCCCATTGTCAACGATTGAGTGAGTTGTTGTCTTGCCTGGTTTTCCCTCCTGATCCGCGTTCATCCCCGTGAATCCGCGGCTAAAATGATTTCCTACTGGTCCATGGCTGCACCTGGCCAACCATACATCCTGGGGAACTCCGAACGCATCGAAACAGCCTCTCCAAAAGGTTGTGCCCTTCTCGCTAACCCGATCGTGTATGATGAGTTGCTCGTCGAGTGGGCACCTTAGAGATATGAATAAGCAGATCAAATCGCATGTCTTACTTGCCACGCTGGCGGTATTAGTCTGGTTGCCGCCGCCGGCATTGGTAGCTGCGCAGACGCTGACTGGTGAGGTTTCCAGGCCTCCCATCTCGACCGGCACTCCACCGCCGCCGATACCTCGGTCTCAAATAACCTTCATTGAGCAAGCGGCTAGCACCCCCATCGAGTCGCAAGTTATACATGGTTTGCAGGGCGTGCTGGTGGAAACGCTTGATGGGAAAACAGTCGCGGCGCAGTCAGCAGAGGAAAATTTCAATCCGGCGTCTGCAATTAAACTTGCCACGGCGCTGGTTGCTCTCAAGACTTTCGGCCCACAGCATCGCTTTACAACCGGGATATGGACCACCGGTACGTTTGATAAAGTCACTGGAACGCTCCACGGCAATCTCTACATTTCCGGCCGGGATCCGTCTTTTAATTATGAAAATGGCGTCATGATTGCCCGCCAATTAAACACACTGGGTATTCGCACGATTACCGGAAACCTGGTGGTGGCGCCGGGTTTCACCATGAAGTTTAACTGGTCGGCAAGGCGATCCGGCGAGCAACTTTATGACACGCTTGATTCAACGATCAGGTCGAGTGAAGCGAGCCGAGCCTGGTTGTACGAAAGAACGGCGCTCGGAGACCAGTCAAGCCTGCAATCCGTACCCAGCGTGGCGGTGATGGGCGAGATAGACGTGAATCCGGTCGCGGCGGATGCGAAACTCGTTCTGTCCCAGAAGTCCAGCAAACTGGTCGATATCCTCAAGGTCCTTCTCTGTTTCTCAAACAACTTCATGGCTGAGCGCCTGGGTGATTCAGTCGGGGGGATGCAATCCGTGCGACGCCAGCTTATTAGCTCGCTGGGCCTGTCGCCCAGTGAGTTTATGATCTCATCATTGAGTGGATTGGGCGTTAACCGCGCCAGCCCACGGACGATGATGAAGATCTTTAGGGCGTTGCGCGAAGAACTGAGGAAAAACAAACTTTCGACTACAGACATCATGCCGGTGGCCGGCATCGATCCTGGAACACTTCAGGAGCGCTTCACGGGTTCCGCGTGGCGCGGCAGCGTGATTGCCAAGACGGGCACGCTGATCAGGACTGATGGCGGAGTCAGCGCCCTGGTGGGCCAGATGAAAACGGCAGGCGGCGAAACTCTTCTGTTTGTGATTATGAACCGGCAGGGAAGTGTTTTGAGGTTTCGCTTGAACCAGGATTATCTGGTGATGCAAATTCAGAACTCGCGCGGAGGTCCAAAAGCCTTCGACTACAAACCGCACCTGTTAGCAATGAAACTAGCCGACACCCAAAGTCTTTCTTCGGCAGGCGACGAGTATGAGCCGGTCCTGAAGGCCCCAGTCACTACTCCCTAAAAAGAGCCCGAAGAATCAAACGTATTGCGCCCCGGCAGTCCTAAGATCACCGGGGCGCTTTACCGTCCAACAGGCGCGCAGCGTGCGGCACCACGCGCGAGCGGACGATCCCATGATTGCCTATCTCAGCTTTTCCGGCTGATTGAATACTCATCTGTTCTTAAAAGCCGAAAGGCCCCGGGAATTCAGGACCGCCAGGAGAAATCCTTCCCAGGAGTACATAAAAAAATCTAGTTCTGGAAAGAAGGCGTGGCTGGGAAGTTCGTTTCCTTTGTTGTCACCGTAGGTAACGATCTGCCAGGTGTTCCAAAAAGCAAACATCGGAAACCGGGTTATTTAATGAGGAGTCGTCGTTGGCATACCTGTTGCCAAAGAGAATGGGCGCGAGGTCCTGAACCTTACAAATGGCTGTAACACTTGGTCTGGAGAGTGAAATGAACACGCAAAGAGCGATAGCTGAGATGAAAGCTGGGAGAGCCGCACGAAGCGACAATGGCTTTTCAGTCGTAGAGATTATTATCGCGGTCACGGTAATTTCTATTCTGGCGGCGGGTAGCGTTATTGGAATCACGCGCGCGCGCGCCAGCATGCGCTTGTCCGGTGCGGCCCGGGAATACGCGGCTTACATCGAGAAGGCGCGCGTCAATTCGATTCGTCGTCACGCGGATGGGGCGGGCCAATGGGCCAGCGTCACCATCAATGCGGATAGCAAGAGCTATAACGTAACGATGGATTTTGACGGAGACGGAACCATGGAAACGCGCACCATCCCGCTGCCCGAGGGAGTTAGTTTCGACACCGTGGAGGCAATCGCATTTGATTGGCGCGGACGCACCGTGAATACTGTTGGTGCGATCACCTCATTTAGCGCTCAAGCGTCAATTACACTGAGAAACAGCAACGATTCAGTGTCGGTCGATGTAACAGGCTCTGGTGACATTACAATTGACAGTCTGGTGTTTGATGATGCGGTGCCGGTGGTAAACCTTAACGTTACCGACCTAGGCTCAGGTGCCACTCCAACCCCGACACCGACTGCGACGCCGACACCAACACCAACACCAACACCAACACCAACTCCAACGCCGACCCCAACCCCAACTCCACCTCCAACTCCAACGCCGACGCCAACTCCAACGCCGACGCCAACACCGACGCCTACGCCAGCGCCTTGTGTCATCTCAGCGACGCCACCCTCCCTAACAATAAACGAGGGCGCTACGGCTACAGTCCAGATTACCCACAATGGTTCGAGCAGCGTCGCAATTACTGGTAGTTCCAGCTCGCCGGCAAAACTTCAGGTTACCCCGGCAGGTGCGCAGACGGTGTCAGTGGGGGGTTCAGCGACCTTTACGATTAAATCCAAGAAGGATGCAGGCAGCTACACTGCTACATTCACGTCGAGCACCTGTGGCCAGCTAGTCGTGTCCGTCACGGTCCAGTAGGCCTCAGCGACCGGAGATCACTATGAGAGACAAGCAACCTAAGCAATTGAGCGCAGCGCGGCGCGAGGGAGCACAGAAGAGCGAGCGCGGTTTCACTCTAGTTGAAACGGTAATTGCGCTCGTGGTGATGATGATCGTCGGCCTCGCTGCGGCCTCCCTCTTCGTGTATGCAATCCAAAATAATCTGGGCGGCGGCGAGCGCGCTCTGGCAATGGCTGTCGCTCAACAACACTTGGAGCAGTTTCGGAGCGTTGCTTTCGATGACACGACGCTGGCCGTGGGTACAACGACGCTTCCGACCATAACGAACGGTGAGCGAAATTACACAGTAGTCAGAACGGTGGCTGACGAAATTAACACTGATGGAACTTCTAAGTTTTTGAAGAGAATTACCATTACAGTGACCCCGCAAACCGGGGGACCAGCCTGGGTACGCACGCCAGTCGTTCTCGTTTCGCACCGCTCCACGGTTGCGATGGGTCTATATGTGGCTCCGTAATTGGCCCAATCCCCGCCTGGGAGCAAACGAAAAGTCAGGAAAAGGTATGCACACTCCATCTAAACGAAGAGAAGCGGGTTTTTCGCTGATCGAATTAATGATCGCATTGGTCATCACCCTCCTCATTATGGGAATGGCCAGCGCGCTCCTGGCAGGAGCATTCAAAACTCGGTCTAGAGAGGATCGTAAGTCAGACGGTATCGCGGATGTACAGCGTGCGCTTAATAGCATGACGCGTGAGATTAGCAATTCCGGTTTCAGGCTCCCGAGTGGTCTCACAGGCGTATCTGCCAACGGGCTCGTGACGGGCGATAGCGACACGCAATCAGTGCGCATCATCTCGAACCTGAATGGCATGCCCGATCCGTCCAACCCTTATGTCAGCAACACAGTCGTCACCGATCCGGATGAGGATGTTAAATATTTAATGTATGTGGACGATGCTCTCGCGCAGCGTTACATCGTACGTTATGACAATAATGCTGCTAATAAGACAACCGTGCTGGCGAATCGTATCGACTCGTTGGTCATCCGTTACTTCGACCAGAAAGTTACTTACGACACTATTGTTGATGCGGTGACCGGTTTTTCTGATATCACCAATGTGCTAAACGCTGCGGGCGAGACGCAGGTCGAGGTCTCCCCGGCTGTCGCCAAATACCTTGTGATCGCCGTCGGCGTGACGTTACCGGCAGTTGGCACGTTCGGCAGCGAGGGCTACCAACCGCCATCGCGGGTCCAACTAACATCAGACGTGGTCTTGCGCAACGCTATCGTTTACTAAAAGAGGGTGGTAGTCATGAAGAATATCTCAATGCAAACTGATTCGACACTGAAGGTACTGAACTGCCGAGCAAACGAACGCGGCGCCGCGTTAATAACCATGCTGCTCGTCTCGATGCTGCTTTTGGCGGCGGGAGGCGCTTTGATCGTGACGACCGCGATGTCGGCTTCCTCTGCGATTGATTCGACCGCGGAGATGCAGGCTTTTTACGTTGCTGAGGCGGGAATGCAATCCGCTGTCAATGTCGTGCGTGGCAACGTTCAACCTCTCGTCACGGCAGGAGACCGTATGAGCTTGCGCACTGCTATAATTCCCGACATCACGAACGGACCAGGCAACACCGGAGCTTTACGTTTCGCTGGTTGGCTTCCTTATAACAGCCGGACCGATCCGGCCAGCCTTGTGCCTGTCACAGTGGGAGCTGTGACTGGTGGTTACAGAGTGACAGTGGAAAATCTTGACCCTGATAGTCACATTGTCGAATACAACACGGCGGGAGTAATCGAGGGAAGCGACGCCGCTACCCCGTTTCAACGAACCTTTGGAACTGTCGGCGGGCTGGACGAAATAACTATCAGGTATGTAGCACAGCCGTTAACAACACTCACGCCAAACCCAAATGCGTATCCTCTGACGCTTCCTTCTAACTTGGGAAGTTTTGTGATCGAGAGGCCGGCGACAGCCATCCTACCTAGCGCCATTATTGGCCCAACCGATTTCGAACTAACTGTCACGCAAACAAAACCCTGGCCTGCGACGATCGTCTTTGAAGCCACAATTGAGGGCGAGGTGGTTGTTGATGATGATGATGGTGGTGATGATGGTGACTCTAGCAGTGTCGAGGTGACTTTCAGAAAGGTTTCCATGAAGGCAGATGGTACGACTTACGCGCTCAATTTTCCGGCCCCCTCGGATGTTTTGAGCCTTACTTATACATCTTCCCCAAGCACGACCGCGGTCCCCGCAAACGTGACGTCGCCCGATCCCAAACGCTTGCTCATTAAATCGTATGGCTTCGGACCGCGAGGTTCAGAAAAGCGTTTGGAGATGATGGTCACTCGCGTCAACCTGGAATTTGAAGCGCCCGCCGGGATCACCTTGCGAGGGTCAAATGACTGCGATGACCCCCTTGACCTGGATACCGGAGCCAGCGGCGCAAAATGGTATTCAGGCGATGACTATTCTATTCCGGGACCAGATCCGACGCCGCCGCCGGTGCGGCCCACGTTTGGCGTTACCGCTTGCGACGTTGACGATGCAAACGCCGGTATCAAGAAACCGTACACTGTAAATGACCCGAAGGTCGGCGTTCTTTCCAGTGATGGCAGTGGCGGAACCATCGAACAGCCCTCATACCTGGATACCGCAGATAAAGCGCGCGCTTATCTGAACGGCTTGCAGGCCAAAGCGGTATCAACGAACCGGTACTTTAACCCCGGGAGCGGAGACGCTACCACCGTGAATGATTCCCTTGATAGTCCGATGTTCACTTTCGTTGACGGCGATGCTACTTTGACTGAGGGCGCGGGTTTCCTGGTCGTGACGGGTACTCTCACAATGAGAGGCAACACGAATTTCAAAGGTGTCATCCTGGCGCTGGGTGAAGGGAAGATAGTGCGTAATGGTGGCGGCAATGGAGACATCCTTGGGGGAATCATTATCGCCAGTTTCGACCGCACGGGGTCTGGCGGATTCAACGCCCCGACGTTCCACACCAACGGCGGCGGTAATTCCAATGTCCAATACGACTCCGTGTCCGTAAACACAGCAGTAAGTTCAAGCACGAGTGTTTCGGGCGTTCGCGAATTCTGACGCATAGGAGGGAACCTCTCTGATTACCAAAGAGCCTCTGTGCTTTACCAATCAGGGGGCTTCATGGATTAGTTAGGCTGAAGAGGCATAGACGGCAAAGGCTACGCCTTTTTTCTATTGTCGCCATGCTTGACAGGTGCAAGAGAACAATCAATTATTGAGCGAGGAGAGCGGGATTGGTCGGTAGGGCTCTACCTTGATATACCTTCCTCTTCTAGCAGTCTGTCGGAAAAAAGCTTCTCCGTGTACTCCGTGCCTCCGTGGTGCATCTTTTCTTAGCAATTTCAACACGGAGACACGGAGGTTACACAGAGAAATCCGATTTTTCCGACAGACTCCTAGCAGGCTGCTGAAAAAGGGTGGGCATTCTTAGAAAGAATAAGACGATCCACGAAAGCACACGAAATGACTCGAACTAAGGGCACTTTTTCGTGCCGCTTCGTGTGACTTCGTGGATCGTTCTTAGTTTTTCCGCAACCTGCTAGATTCTTCTGCTGACTCCGAAGCTTGTCCTTCCGATGGCTGACATCCTTCTCGTCGAAGACAAAGATAGCTTGCGCCGCGTGTTGCGCCTGACACTTGAGAATGCCGGTTACACGGTAACCGAGGCGGCTGATGCGCGCGCTGCTCTCAATGAGATTGCCCGCGCCCCACATAAGCTGGTACTAACCGACCTGCGTATGCCTAATGGCTCAGGCCTCGATGTTTTACATGCTGCACGCGCCGCCGACGGCGAGGTGCCGGTGATTGTAATGACAGCCTTCGGTTCCATCGATGAAGCTGTACAGGCGATGAAGGACGGGGCCCACGATTTTCTGCAGAAGCCTGTCGATTCCAATCACTTATTGTTGTTGGTGGAACGCGCGCTCGAACAAGCGAGACTCAGAACGGAAAATATTCTATTGCGCGAGGAATGGTCCCGACGCTATGGGTTCCCGCGCATCATTGGTGAATCTGAAGCTATAAAACGCGCCGTTGGTGAAACGCAGCGCGTAGCCCAAACCGAAGTCACGGTTTTGCTGCTGGGCGAATCTGGCACCGGAAAAGAGTTGTTCGCACGTGCTGTTCACCACCTCTCGAATCGGCGCGACAAACCCTTTGTAGCCATTAACTGCGCGGCCATTCCGGAAACACTTATTGAGAATGAATTGTTCGGCCATGAACGGGGGTCTTTCACGGGGGCCAGTGATCGACGGCTGGGAAAGTTTGAACTTGCTTCAGATGGAACTGTGTTTTTGGATGAGATTGGCGAACTCCCACTGGCAGTTCAGGGCAAACTGCTGCGAGCAATCGAGGAGAAGATGATCGATCGGATTGGGGGTCGCGCCCCAGTGCCTGTGAATGTTCGGGTAGTGGCTGCTACCAACCGAGACTTACAAACTGCCGTAGAGAACGGTGAGTTTCGTCGCGATCTGTTCTTTCGGATTGCGGTCTTCCCACTCGAAATTCCCCCGCTAAGAGCGCGCGGCGATGATATCGTTCTATTGGCAAAACATTTTGCTGCGCAGTTAGGAAGGGAACTCCGGGGCCGCGAAGCATCTCTCAGCGAACCGGCTTTGGAGGCCTTGAGCCTGCACAGTTGGCCGGGCAATGTTCGCGAACTGGAAAATGCGATTGAGCGGGCCTGTATTCTCACGGACACAATGTTGCTGGCGCCGGCAGATCTGGGTCTGATGGGGCGCATTGGAGAGGAATCTGAA
>JALZJF010000043.1 GCA_030859905.1 Acidobacteriota bacterium | reverse complement strand
CGGTCACTCTTGGTATAGCCTGCCTTCAGCAGCCGGTTCTGAAGCTCTATGAGTATGTTGCCTGTTCCCTTTGTCTCTAGGTCAAGCGCGTGAATTGCCTCGTGTAAGAGCGATTCAAGAAGCAGGGTGCCTTTGTTAGCTTCGACACTGAGCAAGCAGATACCCCCTAGAGGCCGCCCATTATGTTCGGTCCGTTTGTTCACAATATTGACCCGATTATTTTTTCGATTTGCGGCGTTCATTTTTGGTGGTATGGACTTAGCTTTATATTAGGCTTTCTCAATGTTCATCTATTTCTCCGCCGTAATCGGGAAAGCGTCGGACTTTCGCTCGCCGCCGTTTATGATTTAACACTCTTTCTGGCAATCGGCGTGTTGCTTGGCGGACGCGCGCTGGTCGTTATCAACAATGAATGGGATTTTTACCGCGAACATCTTCTGCTTATTCCGAGCATTTGGGTTGGAGGCTTTGCTACGCACGGACTTATCTTCGGCGGCGCGGCGGGAGTAATTGTTTTTTGTCTAATCTACCGAACTCCAGTGCGCCAGATACTGGATTTACTGGCGATTTCAGCCGCCATTATTCTGGGTTTCGGCAGAATCGGGAATTTTATTGACGGGCAAATTTTCGGCACTCTGACCGATGCCTCATGGGGTGTGAAGTTCCCGAATGTCGAGGGATTTCGTCATCCGGTCGTGTTGTATGACGGACTCAAAAACTTTCTGCTCGTGCCGTTTTTGTTATGGGTTAGAAGCCGCGACGTTCCGCCGGGCAGAATTGCCGCACTTTTCGTGATTTTTTACGCTTTGCTCAGAATTCCGATTGACGTACTGCGCGAATATCCGATTTCGATGTGGGGCTTGCCGACCGGACAAACTCTCAATCTGATTATGGTATTCATCGGCGTAATTTTACTCGGCATCAATATTTATCGTGAGCGTTCGCATAAAGCAAAGGCGTTACCGCCGAAAAGAAATGATGAAAGTCGAAACGGGCTTGGTTGGCGGCGAATTGCGCTCATTGTCTGCTGCATAATCCCGTTGGTTATTCCGAGCGATGCCACCCGCGATATTCCCGCAACATATGGCGATAGACATCAGGGTTTGGAATATTCTTGGATGTATCCGCGAATAGCCGAAGATTTGGAGAAATTTGCAAACGCGGCATCCGAAAACAAATAGCAAAAGAAATAAGAGTGCTTTTCGAGAACAGCGTCCTGTCTTTTCGGAAGAGCGACACAGGGCAGAGGGACGTGTTCAAGCGCATTAACAGTAGCATGGCCTGGGCGACGCGCGGCGGGAGCAACTAATTGAGGAAGGTGGAGGCGAGATGCTGCCTATGCAGGTTAGAACCCGGACCCTAAAGCGGCAGCCCGGCTTTGGGATGGTGATGCTTTCTCGGAGGGGACAGATGTGCTGGTGGCTTGGTGAATTTTGTGCGCCGACTTGACCTGGTACATAGCCTGATCGGCAGCGATAAGCAGTTGATCGAGTGTTTCGCCATCGCTCCCATAGTTCGCTGTGCCGATACTGATACCCACGCGCGCGCGACGATCAGCGCGAACGTGCAGGGAAAATTGCGACACCGCATTCTCAATACGCATTTGCAGCTCTTCTACCTGGCTTCCTGCAAGTTCCTGGACCACCGCCACAAACTCATCGCCTGCGTATCTGGCGAGAAAGTCGTATTCGCGAAGTTGAGCCTGAATAATGCGGGCCATCTCGCGCAGCATCTGGTCGCCAACCTTGTGGCCAAAGCTGTCGTTAACGATCTTGAAATGATCCAGATCCAGCATCACAACCTGAAAAGACCGCCCCGTGCGACGGGCCCTTGACACTTCTTCTTCAAATCGAAGGGCGAGATAGCGCGCATTCGGCAAGCCGGTGAGCACGTCTGTCAGCGCATTTGACTCCGCTTCGGCATGGTGCATGGAATTGGCGAGGGCGTCTGAGGCGAGCTTCGTCACAGTCTCGAGCAGTCGCATATGGTCGTCCGTATACTGGTCCAACTCAGACGAATAAACCGATACTGCGCCTAACAACAACTCGTCCTTCACCAGCGGCAACGAGGCCATCGATCGATATTCATCGCCGCATTCTGAGTCCAGTCCACTAAAATCCAGGCTGGGTTGCATCTGGTTGACCGATACGCGATTGGCCATCGCAAAACCAGTCACGCCTTTGCCTGGCGCGATGCACTTCGACTTCAACAGCGCGGCATTCTTGCCGGCCACGTGCGCCACCGTTGCGTAACCTTGACGCTCCTCATAAAGGTAGACAGCACAAGTGTCAAACGAGACCACGTGGCCTATCTTATCCACCAGGATTGTTAGGGTGTCGTCAATGTTTAGGGATGAACCGAACGTGCGGGCAATCTCATATAAAGTGTAGACCTCTCGATGCGCATTTTTGATCTGGTCATAAGCCTTGTAACAACTGCGCTCTCTGGTTTGCGCCAAGTCCATCTCAACCAGCATGGATGATCCCACTACGTTGGTCGTGGGCAGTTGCTGCGGCAGTCCGCGAGCTGCAATCTCGGCTTCGAAGACAGGTAGGTGTTTGATGAAGAGGTCGATAATTTTGGGATCGAAGTGCGCCCCCGACCCGCGCAGTAATAAGGCAATCGCCTCGTCACGGGTCATGCCGGGCCTGAACGGACGGTCTTCTCTGACGGAATCGAAGCAGTCTACGACGGCAATTATCCGCGCCGTGATCGGGATATGGTCACCCTTCAATCCGTCAGGGTATCCGAGACCGTTCCACTGCTCGTGATGATGACGCACAATCGGAATGACTGGATAGGGGAACTCGACTCGGGCAAGCAGAAGCGCACCCACAGTCGTATGAATCTTCATTCGTTCAAACTCGGCGGATGACAGCCTGCCGGGTTTGTTTAGAATGTGGGGCGGGACGGCCAGGTTACCTACATCATGAAGCAGCGCTCCCGCTTTTAGAGCGGCGATTTCAGGTTCTGAAAGACGAAGCACCTTGCCCAGTCCGGCAGCATAGATCTGAACGCGGCGCACATGACCGTGGGTCGTCTGATCGCTTGCGTCTATCGCCGTAGCCAATGCTTCGGCGGTCGCCAGGTGGAGCCGGCCAAGCGCTTCGGCCTCGCGGGTTTTCACTTCCAAACGTTTAAAAGAAGTGCGGTAGATCAAATAGATAACGGCAGCTAACCCTGCACTTAAGAGCACATAGGTCGCGTCGCTTTTAGAGACTGCGCTATAGATCACCGCGGCTATGTTGGTTAGGTCCATCTAAACCCGTCAAATAACTGAGGGCGTCGCCGGGTACCCTCACTGCTGATCAATAGCTGCCGAAATCAATAACGTGCTCTCAAATTCATCAGCCGGAAGCGACGTGGGAGCAACTCACAATCGCCTCCGGCTGTTGAAGGGCAAGGGGCGGGCTCATCTATCGCCCGCCATGCTGGGTGAGATTCTTTCAGTACCCTGGAGCAATTCGTTTCATTTCAAAAATTAGCGGCTCGGGCTCCGTGCGGAGAGCCCGTGAAGCTCGAAGAGCCTCTTAGCCGCAAACATCTCTTTCTCAATTGTCGTGCCGTTGGAGTAAACGCACGGGTTCCGCGGAAGGCTCTAGGAATTCGTTTGTTTTGCGCGCCTGTGGGGTCAGCAAGCGCGAGACAGTAAACAACCGCGAGCACTCTGACAGGTCAGATTGGGAAGTTCAGTCAATCTGCATAATGATAGTGGTTCATTTTGAATCCGAAAGCTCAGAGACATCAAGCTTAGCTTGTCTGCACCGCTAAGCCACAACCTAAAGGTGAACTCTGCACTGAACCAGCACCTGCATAATCGCTGAGTTGACAATGCAGCGGCCTGACCGGCACCCTTCGTCTTAGCTCCAATCAACAGGCGAAATCTTGACGAAAAGAGTCCGCAAAGGTTTAGAAGCGATACAACCGGTCGGTTACATCGAACTGCTGCGAAACAATCATGCCTTTCGCCAACTTTGGCTCGGGCAGGTTGTGAGCCAGATGGGCGATTGGTTCAACACCATCGCTATCTATACAATAATTCTTGACCTAACAGGATCGGGCCGAGATGTGGGTCTGATGCTCGTCGCACGTTTCCTTCCCAGTTTCGTGTTCGGGCCGCTGTCAGGCGTACTTGCTGATCGATTCAGCCGGCGCTCAATCATGATCGTTTCGGATCTGCTGAGGGCGGTGGTTGTGCTGGGCTTCCTCCTGGTTCGCCGAGCTGATCAATTGTGGATCATATATGTGCTGACTGTGCTACAGCTCGCCTTCTCAACCTTCTTCGAACCCGCGAAGACAGCCGCCATTCCCTCAATCGTCTCCGACCGTGAATTGGTGCCCGCTAATGCGATTTCGTCAGTGACGTGGTCGGTGATGCTGACGTTGGGAGCGGTAATTGGGGGGTTGATCACAGGATGGCTGGGCACGGATGTGGCCTTCGTGCTTGATTCCCTGACCTACCTACTCTCGGCTGCTTTGATTGCAAGTGTGAGTCTTCCCAAGCGGCCGACCCGGGAGAAGGGCAAGCTCACCGTCGGCAGGGCGCTTGGAGTCACGCAAACAATCGAAGGAGCACGGTATGTCAAGGATCGGCCACGCGTGCTGGCGCTACTGCTGGTCAAACCAGCGTGGGGTCTCGGCGGCGGCATTCTCACCTTGTTGGCGGTTTTTGGTGAAAGGATCTTTCCCGTCGGCAATAGCGCGGCTACTGGCATTGGAGTGCTTTTCGCGGCGCGAGGCATCGGCACCGCAGTAGGGCCAATCGTGGCGCAAAGGGTAGCAGGGGAAGGCAAGAAACGGATGCTGACCACAATAGGAATATCCTTTCTGATTGGCGGCTTGGGTTACATTGCTTTTGGCAGCTCACGCAGCTTCGTAGTGGCTTTGATCGTGCTGGGACTCGCGCACACGGGCGGGAGTATCCTCTGGGTTTTCTCCACCGTTATGCTGCAACGCGACGTGGAGGACGGTTTTCGCGGTCGCGTATTTGCCGCCGAGTTGGCGTTGCTCACGCTGACGATGGCAGCCTCAAACTATGTAACGGGAGAACTACTGGACCGCTTTGGCCTGTCACCGCGTTCGGTTACGGTCGGCATTGGCATCTTGTTCCTCATCCCGGGTCTTGTCTGGTTTGCGACCAAGCCTTGGTGGGATCGAGGAGAACGCGACCAGACTCCGGACTTAAGAATCGTTGACCAGGAAAGCGCAAACGCAAAGATGCTTGGATGAAGGAGCGGTCATTTTCCATTTTCTATTTCTCAT
>JALZJF010000015.1 GCA_030859905.1 Acidobacteriota bacterium | reverse complement strand
CGCCGAAACTCACGCACCACGTCGAGTCCACCGACGCCGGGCATGAACACGTCCGTCAATACTATGTCGAATCCGTTTTTTTGCCCGAGCTCTATCGCAGCGCGTCCATCCGCGACCGCGGTTACCTCGTAACCGCTCAGGCGCAGCGGCACCTCCAGCGCCATGCGCGCCCCGCGTTCGTCGTCAACCACCAAGACTCTGATTTTTTTGTTCTGATTATTGAGAGCTTGCGCCATTACAAGGAGCCTTCCCACCGCGCTCCCCTCGCGCTGAAAGGGTATATGGTGCAATCATTTCACTGAGACGCAGGCCGGTTGAAACTTTGGCCAGGGGAGAGCCACGGGACAAGCGGTCTTCGCGCGTTCGGGCGAACATCTACAAGATTGGCTTAGGGCTTTCCTCTGCCGCCACCCCTGCCACTGCTGTGGCCGGGAGCGCCGCCTCCACCAGTGCCGGGAGCGCCGCCTCCACCAGTGCCGGGAGCGCCGCCTCCACCAGTGCCGGGCGCGCTGCCGACACCGGGCCCCAGCACATTGCCACTCTGACCCGGAAAGCCCGCCTCACTCAGTCCTCTTCCGGCTTCCGAAAAAGCGCTGTTCGGTCGCCCGCTGTCTGGAACGAAAATGTCATTGTTTCGCCCCGGCTTGAAATCAACCGGTGGCGCCGGCGTTTGATCCGCTTGAACCTGCGTCTTTTGTCCGGCCGTTAGAATGATCGTTTGGTCAGGGGTTAGCAGATTACTTACTGCCACCTCTCCCTCGTGGACGAAGACTTGTGTTTCTTTCTCCTTAACGATCACATCGAAGAGCGTGCCGCGCACCGCGATGACAGCCGTCGGCGTGTTGACGCGGTATGGATTAGGCCGCCCGCCGACCTTCTCGATCTTAACGCGCGTCTTCCCGCGCAGCACGTTGAATATCGTTCGTGGAGACTGTGACAGGTCCTTGATCTCAACGGTCGTGTTCTCACCGATGACTGCCTGCGAACCGTCCGTCAACCCAAGCACCAGCCGCCCACCGATGTGGGTCTTGATAACGTCGCCCGCATTTAGCGCATCGTTTAGGCGATACTTGATGCGCGTCATCGTCGGATGTCCCTGCGATTGACGGCGAATCTCAACAGAGCCTTCGCTGCTGAGGATTCTAGCCGAGACCAACTGCTGGCCGAGCGCGCCGCTCGCACCAAAAACGATCGCGCTCGCGTAAATAAGACAAGTAACAACTCGATTTCTGCGATACATATAGGCTTCCTTCTAAGAACAGCGAAACCGCCCAAGCGATTCCCGGTTATGGACGGTCGTTGGATGCAAAGCCACTCAACTTGGATACTCCGGGTAGTCGCAACAATCTGCCACGCCTTGTACGAGGCTCCCTCGCAGTGACCGACATTACCCTCCCGCCATCTCTAACCGCACATCAAGCGGCGTACCAATCCCAAGATTACTATAATTAGCCCTTGCCTGCTAAGTTTCAGTCCTTCATTTAGTCGCAGGAACAATCCTTCATTAGTCGCAGGAACTGGTACCGCAAACCAAACCGCAGATGTGACAGAATTAATCATAGTGGCGCGATGAAGGTCTCCCTGGCTGTAACAATTAAGCTCATCAGCAAGGAACGCCGGACGATCCGGCACCCGTGAATCCCCTTTACAGGATAGTCACCTAAGTAAATATATTCCCCTGCATGCCCTTTGTGGATGAAGTCCATTCTAGCACGCTTTTGCAAGATAAACATTGTTGGCACAAGTCGTGCCTAGTACAGAGGCCCAGGTTTTTCCCGCTGGGGCGTAATTAGTTTACGGAGATCGAGATGCAACAACGCACGATGAATCATTCAATGAGCGAACCGGGGCTGAACGGCGCACGCGGGTTCGCTCTGCCGGAAATGTTGATTGGTGTGGCGATCATCGCCATCGTCTGTGCGTTCGCCTTTATGCGAACCGCCACGGCGGAGAAGTCGGTGCGCCTCGCCAATGCGCAGCGCGAGTTCGCCGGCTACCCGGCTTTAATTACCGCGCTGCTCGTTTCCATTCTGCTGCTCGTGGCGGGCGGCGCGCTACTCGCAACCACTTCGAGGACCACTATGACGACCTTCGATGCGAGCGCCGAGGAGCAAGCCTACTACGGCGCGGAGGCGGGACTACAGGCAACGCCAACATTCGACAATCTGCGAGGTTTTAAGCGTGTTCGGAGGGGAGCGATTTTGTTAATGGACGTTTCTGGACGTGCGAAGGAACCAGTCGATCCTGCAATTGCTTAAGATTTTGGCGTCCCGTACGGGAGTCGAACCCGTGTCGCCGCCGTGAAAGAGAAGCGACCTATTGTAATTTCAGGAAACCCCACGGCATGGATAGCACTTTACCGCACTTAGAGGACTCACGGGAACGCTTATTGGACGTTTAATGGACGCGCATTTTCCCTGTCTGGGGATTGTTCTGGGGTTGGTTGTGGACCAGCAGTGATACCGCCTTAAAGCATCACTTTGTGTTCACCGGCAGCGTTCGCTTCGCTCATCCTCTTCAACTATGGACCAGCTTGTTCGTTCACCTCCCGTTGCCACTCAAGCACGCGCGGAGATACCGCAGTCTGCCCCGCCGCTCAGCCAACTGCTCGCATTACACTCCAACTCACTGCAGCTCCGCCTCGCCGCACCGCAATCCTTTGTTTGACCATGACCAGATGCTCTTTCTTGCGTTCCACACCCCTGCGACCTAGTACTTCCCCAGCACCACCGCACGTCTCTCGAGTGATCCATTCAATCTCCATAGCCCCAGCGCGGTTTCGTCACTGAATTCCTCCCGCAGTGCTCGCCGAATCGCACAGCCGCGCTTATTCCCCTCCTCACTCTCCGCGAGACTGCGGAAAGAATCCTATTCGTTAGGCGTTTCCTTTGTTAGGCGTTTCCTCTGAAAACCGGCAGCGATTGACTTGCTTTCCAAAATGGCATAGAAGCACACCGTTCTCTTACCTTCCGCTTCCCGAAAGGGCCTACCATGTCAACGAACGCGCTGAACGACTTTGACTCTGTCGCCGCGCTATGGCGGTATCCAGTTAAGTCGATGATGGGCGAAGAATTGAACTCCGCTACTGTCGGCAAACGGGGCATCCTCGGCGACCGTGCATTTGCACTTATTGACGACGAGAGCGGTCAGGTCGTGAGCGCGAAAAACCCCAAGAGGTGGCCGGACCTCTTCTGTTTCCGCGCCGCCTACGTTGAGCCAATCAAATCCGGCGAGGGTTACCTGCCGTTTGGATCACCTTACCCGACGGCAAAGTCGTCAGGAGCGACCAGTCGAATGTGAATCAAGAGATTTCAGCCGCCCTTCCACGCCCCGTCTCTTTGAAGACGCAAGCGCCTACTCATGCTGCGCTTGAGCAGTACTGGCCGGAGAGGGACGTGGCCGCGAGCGCGGGCATAAGCGAACCAGTTGTTACAGAGGAACGAATCGCCGGTGACGCGCCCGAGGGCACATTCTTCGATTACGCAACGGTGCATCTTCTGACGACCGCCACTCTGGAGTGCCTCCGCGAGCTTTATCCGCAGGGTAGGTTCGAGGCTCGCCGATTTCGCCCGAACATCGTGGTGAAGCAGGCTTCCGAGGTACAAGATTTCATCGAGAACGAATGGGTGGGCCACACCTTGTCTATCGGAGAAGAGGTTAGGCTGCAAATCACTGATCCCTGCCCGCGTTGCGTCATGACGACGCTTCCGCAAGGAGACTTGCCAAGAGATCTGGGTATCCTGAGAACTGCGGTTAACAACACCGTCCATGTACCTTTCGCACAGAAAGCTCTCCCGAGTGTTGGTGTTTACGCTAGAGTCTTGCAGGGCGGGAGGATTCATCGGGGAGACAGGATAAGAATCGAGTAATTGTTTGTCCCGTTGCTCCGGTTGACCCACCGCATGAACGGTCGTCTAACGGCATGCAGCCGACCGCGAATAGCGCGGCTCTCATCCGCAAGACGCCATGCCGCGTTGGCCGCAGATGGGTATCGTGAAGGCCGTGTCGCAGACATCGCCGGGTTCCGCGAGGAGCCTTTGTAGATGCTTGAGCCGGATGAGGGGGTAACTCTCAAGTCCGGTTCTTAGGGGGCTGGGTCGGAGCAATCCCGCCCGGCTACCCGACCCGCTAAACCACGCCGCATCGTTTTGGAGGTCGATCGTATGACTGTTCGGCTAGAGCACGCTAACCTATTCGTGCGGGACATCGATGCCACGATCCGCTTCCTGCAAACGGCATTTCCCGAATTCCGAATACGCTTCGATGGCAGGGATTCCCGCGGGTTCCGATGGGTGCACATCGGAACAGATGACACTTACATTGCCTTGACTCAATCAACGGTTGAGCCTGGGCAACGCTGGACGCCATATGTAGGTGTTCCGGGCGTAAACCACCTCGCTTACGAGGTTGACGACGTCGAGGCGTTGCGTGAGCGACTCAAATCGGCGGGCTACAAAGACTCGACGGTTCCGAACAAGCACGCCTATCGGAAGCGAGTATACTTCTACGACCCCGATGGTAACGATTGGGAGTTTATCCAGTATCTGTCAGACGATCCGGCGAAGCGACACGATTACACGTTGCCCGACAATTGATCGCGCGAAGCGGCCTAACGGTTGCAGCGGAGCCGGCGGGCAGTTATTGGTTGCTTGGAAGTTTTTTGCGTGTTCAATGTTTTGCGTGGCTCGTGGGCTTTGCTCCCTTTCCGCCCGCCGGCCCGATGAAACCGTAACGTTAGCCACTTCCCGGTATGCTGACAAACAAGTTAGTTGTCCCTGATTGAATGTGATGGCGGAAGAATAGACATGTCAATTCGTTGGACTCACATCACCATGACCGTGAGCAATATCGACCGCTCGATTGATTTCTATACCTCTTTCTGCAATCTCTCAGTGTTGAGGGATCGCCGTAAGGAAGGCGGAGGAACTGTTTGGCTGGGGCCAGATACTCCGCCGGGGAAGAACCCCTTCCTCAACCATGGCCAACGGCACCCGCTTCGGCGAAGGCACTCCCCGCCGCCGATCGAACAGTCCCTCATATCCTTCATGCTCAAATCTGGTGTGCCAGCGCTGCATCTGCCGGCAGCTGATCCCCAGGAGCTCCGCGGCCTGAAACCAGGTGATTCGCTTCGCCATTGCCCGTAACATTACGTCCTGTAGTTTCATCGCCCGCTCCACTGCGGCCTGTGTCATTTGCTGCATCCCATGCTAGAAATGGGGATTGGCCTAAGCGGCTTCGCGCTTGGTGGCGCATTCAGGTCAGTCCTTGCTGAGGAGGCCAACCGCCGGAATACGCCTCAACTTACTTCGGGACCTTTTTACCCGCTGATGAAACCGCTCGACCAGGATGCGGATTTGACTGTGATTGCCGGGAAGCAGGGGCGCGCTCAAGGGAAGGTTATTCATCTGATAGGGCGAGTCTTGAATGAGAAGAGCGAGCCGGTGAGCGGGGCCAGAGTCGAAATCTGGCAGGCTAACACGCACGGTCGTTACACGCATCAGAGTGACCCGAATCCCGCCCCGCTCGACCCGGGCTTTGAGGGCTACGGCGCTCAGACCACGGATGCGGAAGGACGCTACCGGTTCAAAACTATTAAGCCAGGCGCTTACCCGGGCACTTTAGCCGGGATGCGTACGCCGCATGTTCACTTCCAAGTCACGGGTAAAATTGACCGTATCGTAACGCAGGTGTTCTTCCCTAACGAGCCGCTGAACGCGACAGATCATATTTTGCAGGCCTTGAAGGGATGGCGCAGGGAGGCCGTGATTGCCAAGCTGATGCCGCCCACAAAAGAGCTTGAAGCTGATTCGCTTGTTGCGTTGTGGGACATTAGTCTTATCAAAGGCTAATGCTTGGCATCCGCAGTCGGGGTTTCATCGCCAGCCACGCCTAACGCATGCACCCGACCGCGAATTAGCGCGCTCTCATCGAGAACTTGCGTGCAGCATAGTATGTGCGCGGCGGGTGATGCCTGGCGTTAGGCGCTTGTCGCCATCAAACTATGCTCAAGAAGGAGAATTGCTAAGACTGATCATGAGAAGATTCAGGAGATTATCCGGCTCAAAGATCAAGCACCGATTACCATTGATCCGAGTAAATCTGCACTTCTCATTGTTGACGTGCAGCGCTACTTTGCTAGACCAGATTATCCCTTTGCACAAACTTTTGAAAAGCTGGTGCCTGGGTCAACTGCGGGTTACTTTGAGCGGGTAAAGTCCACCGTGCTACCTAATATTCAGCGCCTTCAGGAAGCCTTTCGGTCTCGCGGGTTGCCGATCATCTATTGCGGAGCTGGCTCCTATCTGGAGGATGGCAGGGATCTGCCGGAATGGTTGAGGGACTTCAATCAACTGAGCCTGATGCTGCTCGGTCAACGCTCTATCCCGATGGTGAACGACCCGAGCTGGCAGATTGACGAAAGCATATCCCCACTCCCAGGCGAGATAGTGCTGAATAAGACCTCCAGCGGTCCGCTCAATTCCACCAAGCTCGACCAGACTCTTCACAACATGGGGTCAATTCGCTAGTCGTCTGCGGGTTGACCACTGCTGTGTGTGTCACGCAAACAGCCCGTGCAACCGCAGACCGAGGTTTCCGAGTGGTCATCGCCGAAGACGCCTGCACCGAAATGAGCGAGGAGATGCATCAAGCTGCACTCGAAACCTTTAGCCTTACCTTCGGGCGGGTACGGAGCACGGATGGGGCGATGAAATTATTCACTACCGCACCTAATGCACAACCGATAAACGCATGACCTCGAAAACAACTAGAAGGCAGGCAGAAAGAGAATGGGCTTGGGTTCCTTGGAAACCGCGCCTAACAGCCGAGGAATAAATCTATGCAATGCATATCAGTCCTCTTCATCGTCCTTATATTGATTGCCCCACCCGGGGTAGCACAAACGAAAGGAAATGCTAAAGACAAAGAAGCCATAAAGAGCATCGCGCTGAAGTGGCAAGACACTTGGAATCGGCACGATATGAAGGCGCTTGCCGCGCTCGTTGCGGAAGATGCTGACTTAATTACCGTAGGTGGCACCTGGTTGAGAAGTGGGAAAGAGTTTGAGGAAGATCACGCTAAAAGCCACACAATGATGTTCAAAGAAAGCGTTTTGACGACGAATAACTTGGAAGTTAAATTCATCAGACCCGATGTGGCGGTGGCTCACGTCGAGTGGAGCATCAAGGGCGTTAAAGACCCGGACGGAATGCCACGCCAGCCGCAACAGGGAATATCTACGTGGGTGGTTGAAAAGCGGAAAGGAACGTGGTTAATAATTGCGGCCCAGAACAACATTGCCTTTTCAGGCCAGCCGACGACCCAGTCCGGCGCCAGTCTTGCCGGCACATGGAGGTTGGTGTCCGCCTGGGCCTCAACCGCCAGCGGTGGCAGAAACAACGCACCGTTTGGCTCGAGTCCCACAGGTTTTCTTACCTACACGCGTGAGGGCAGAATGACAGCAATCCTCAGCCACGGCGGGCGAAAGCCGCTTTCTGGTAGTGACCGAATTTCAGCTCCTGCTGACGAGAGGGCTGAAGCTTTCGCAACATTTTTCGGCTATGCGGGACGTTACTCACTGACCGATGACAAGGTGATCCATCACGTTGAAATCTCATCGGTGCCGAACTGGGTGAACACGGACCTGATCCGTGTCATTAAGTTCGAAGGGGATCGAATCATCGTACGAACACCACCAATGTCGGTTGGTGGAACGATTCAAACAACCGAATTGGTTTTCGAACGCGTCAAGTAGGAGAAACCCTGAGCAGGCAGCTTCCACGGTAAGGCGCCGGCGAGACCGCCACTTACACGTACTCAATCACCAGAACAGAGACGACGTGAGTGCCTTTTACGCGCAATTCAGTGACCAAGTGATCGCTTGCTTGCACCTAAGCCCATTCTTCCCAAATCTAGCGACTTAGCCTAACACCAGATAGAATGTGCGCGTCTCTGCTCCATCCTGATTTCAGAGCTGAACTTATATAGCTATGAGCCTTTCAGCGGGCACACGACTTGGTCCATACGAGATACTCGCTCCCATCGGCGCGGGCGGGATGGGTGAGGTGTATGGCGCGCGCGATACGCGGCTGGGTCGCGATGTGGCCGTCAAGGTCCTCCCTTCATCTTTCTCGGCCGATCCTGATCGTCTACACCGATTTGAACAGGAGGCCTGCGCCGCGGGGGCGCTCAACCATCCCAATATCCTGATCGTTCACGACATCGGCAAACACGACGGCTCGCCTTATGTTGTTTCAGAACTCCTGGAAGGCGAGACGCTGCGTAAGCGCCTGGGGGAGCCGCATTGGCACAGCGGCGGGTGATAGATTATGCCCTACAGATAGCGCACGGTTTAGCGGCGGCGCATGACAAAGGAATCGTCCATCGCGACCTCAAGCCCGACAATATCTTCATCACCAAAGACGGACGACTAAAGATCCTGGACTTCGGTTTAGCGAAGCTAACGCAGGCTAATGGCAGTCAGGCACAGACAGACATCCCTACGAGACGTGTCGACACCGATCCCGGAGTAGTAATGGGTACGGTCGGCTACATGTCCCCCGAACAGGTGCGTGGTCGCGCGGTGGATCATCGCTCCGACATCTTTTCCTTCGGCGCGATTCTCTATGAGATGCTTTCGGGGCGGCGTGCCTTTCACGGCGAGTCAGCCGCCGATACGATGAGCGCGATCCTCAAGGAAGACCCACCCGATCTTTCAGATACAAACCATAACATTTCTCCCGCGCTCGAACGTCTGGTGAATCACTGTCTCGAAAAGAATCCGGAAGCCCGTTTTCATTCGGCAAGTGATCTCGCGTTCGCGCTCGAAGCGATCTCAGGCTCTCCGCCAAGCTTCGGCCAAACGTTGACGCCAGTCACCGCCTTGCCGGCGCGAGTGCGGATCCGCAAAAACTTGCCGTGGATCGTAACATCAGTTTTGGCGCTGGCCCTGATGGTCGCTCTGCCGTTCGTCTTCCTGTATTTCCGACGCGCGCCGGCTGAGACCCTCGCCGCCACGCGTTTCTTTATCTACCCGCCGGAGAAGGGATACTTCGGCGGCTCCTTCGCCGTCTCGCCGGACGGGCGGCGCGTGGTTTTCCGCGTCAACTCCGAAGGCAAGGTTCTTCTGTGGGTGCAGGCGCTCGACTCTCTGACAGCAGAGCCGCTCGCCGGGACGGAAGAGGGCGGTTATCCCTTTTGGTCGCCAGACAGTCGCTTCATAGGATTTTTCTCAGAGGGTAAGCTCAAAAAGATTGAAGGCGCGGGCGGGCCTGCGCAAACGCTATGCGATGCGCCCGAGCCTCGAGGGGGCGCGTGGAACGCTGACGGCGTGATCGTCTTCGCGCCGAAAGCCGCAGACACACTCTATCGTGTGTCGGCGGCGGGCGGCGCGCCCGTGCCGCTAACCACCCTCGACGCAGCACGCAAAGAGATTGCTCACTATCATCCCCGTTTCTTGCCGGATGGCCGCCATTTCCTGTATCTCGCCAACAGCCCGCAACGGGAGAGCAGAGGGATTTACGTCGGTTCGCTCGACTCGAAGGAGACGAAGCTGCTGGTGAATGCGGACGCGAGTGCGGCCTACGCGGCGCCAGGCTACCTGCTCTTCCTGCGCGACCGGACGCTGATGGCGCAAGGTTTCGATGCTGACAGGCTTGAACTCACGGGCGAGCCGTTCCTCGTCGCCGAACAGGTGGGCCGTCTCGGGCAAGGGCAGCGCTTTGCACTCTTCACCATCTCGGAAACAGGCGTGCTGGTTTACAGGAGCGGGTTCAGCGAAAGCACACAACTCATCTGGTTTGACCGAGAGGGCAAACAACTCGGAACAGTCGGGCTAACGGCTGGCTACGCCTCTCCTTGGCTCTCACCTGATGAAAAGCGAGTCGCGTTCGGTCGCGTCGAGCCGCAGGGCGGAGGCTCCGACATCTGGCTGATCGAGCTGGCGCGGGGCACCCCGACGCGTTTTACCTTCGACCCGGCATTCGATCAAACTCCCATCTGGTCGCCCGACGGCAGCCGCATCGTCTTCAGTTCGGATCGCGACGGCGTCTTGAACCTATATCAAAGGGCGGCGAGCGGCGCGGGCAACGACGAAGTGCTCCTTAAATCTGACCACGCGAAAATTCCCAATGACTGGTCTGCGGACGGAAGATTCATCCTCTATCAGACCAGTACGGATTTGTGGGTCTTGCCGCTCTCAGGAGATCAGAAGCCTTTTCCGTTCTTGCAGACGGAGTTCAACGAGGGCTGGGGTCGGTTCTCCCCGGACGGGAAATGGGTCGCATACTCCTCAAATGAGTCGGGAACGTGGCAGGTCTACGTGCAGAGCTTTCCGGCCTCGGGCGGCAAGTGGCAGGTCTCGACCGCCGGCGGCGCGCAACCTCAGTGGCGGCGTGACGGAAAAGAGTTGTTCTACCTCTCGTCGGACAGGAAGCTGATGGCGGTAGAAGTGAAGGGGAATGGCCCGACGTTTGAGGCGGGTGTGCCCCAAGCGCTGTTCGAACCGCGCCTCCAAACCTTCGGCCTGCCCGGCCCCAGAAATATCTACGTCGCCACCGCCGACGGCCAGCGCTTCCTCGTTACCTCAGCCCCCGAAGAGAGGATCTCGACGCCGACCACAGTGGTTCTGAACTGGACGGCAGACTTGAAAAAATGAAATTGTGATATTCGGGTTTTTTGATCTGAAGAACTCTAGATTCCAAACGCCGATGCACCTGCGCGAGAGTATTCCAAGGTTTTGAAGACTGAGCTAGACATTCTGCGCGACGTTTCCGAGCGCCTGGACTCAGGAGGAATTGCGTTCATGGTGACTGGCTCCGTGGCGATGAACTACTATGCTCAGCCGCGTATGACGCGCGATATTGATGTGGTCATGGCTCTAAAAGAATCAGACGCCGAAACGTTAGTGAATCTGTTCAGAGAAGATTATTACATCGACCGCGAGGCGGTTGTTCGTGCGATCGCCCAGCGTTCCATTTTCAACCTCATCCATCAGGACAGCGTGAACGATACTCCTGAAGAGATTGCCGAGTTCATCCGGCGCAAGCTGCTGGCCCTGTCTGGGGCCGATCGCGTGTTGATGGGCAGCCGCATGTTCGATTCCGCCCGCGCGATTATGCTGGCACACTTCCCCCTGGCATTTCTGAATTGGAAACAAAACGCCAACTCTGTAAACGTCTTTATGGCAACGAAGTTGATGTTGCTGCTTTTATCAGATCCCAGAGAGACTCCTTAGAGTCTGATTAAGCTAGTCGCGCTCCAGCATGATCTCGGGACTAAAAACGTTAAAGTGACAATCGCGGTCGGCACAAAACTTGGTCGCTATGAAATCCGCTCGCAGCTTGGCGCGGGTGGCATGGGTGAGGTGTATCGTGCGCGCGACACGGAGCTCGGTCGTGATGTGGCAGTGAAAGTTCTGCCTTCAAGCTTCTCATCGGATACAGATCGCCTACATCGTTTCCAGCAAGAAGCCTGCGCGGCTGGCGCTCTCAATCACCCGAACATCCTCGTTGTTCACGATATTGGCGCTCACGATGGCTCACCGTACGTGGTTTCAGAGTTACTGGAAGGCGAAACACTCCGCAAGCGAATTGCGGGAGCTCCATTGGCTCAGCGCCGAGCAGTCGACTACGCGCTGCAGATTGCTCACGGCTTGGCGGCGGCGCACGAAAAAGGAATTGTTCATCGCGATCTCAAGCCTGACAACATCTTCATCACCAATGACGGACGCGTGAAGATTCTCGACTTTGGTTTGGCAAAACTAACTCAACTGGATGGCAACCAGAGCCAAACAGAGATACCGACTCGTCGCGTTGATACTGATCCGGGTGTGGTGATGGGCACTGTCGGCTACATCTCGCCTGAACAGTTGAAAGGGCGTGCTGTCGATCAGCGTTCAGATATCTTTTCGTTCGGCGCGATTCTTTACGAGATGCTGTCAGGTCGCCGCGCGTTTCACGGTGGATCAGCCGCTGAAACGATGAGCGCGATCCTGAAAGAAGATCCGCCAGAGTTATCAGACACGAACAAGACTGTTTCTCCGGCCTTGGAACGTCTTATAAATCACTGTCTCGAAAAAAACCCGGAAGCACGATTTCATTCAGCGCGCGACTTGTCGTTTGCGCTGGAAGCGTTATCAGGCTCGGCTTCGAGCTCAACTCAAACCGTGGCGATGCCGGCAACTGCCCGCTGGACCAGAAAAAGCGAGCGCCTTGCATGGATGGTTGTCAGCGCTCTACTACTTGTGTCAGCTACTGCTTTCGGTTTCCTCTACTTCCGCCGCCCGCCGGCTCAGACGCCCGCCGCTACACGTTTCTTTATTTATCCCCCGGAGAAGGCAGACTTACGCGGCTCCTTTACTGTCTCGCCGGACGGGCGTCGCGTGATCTTGCGCGTTATCTCCGAAGGCAAGGTTCGTTTGTGGGTGCGCGCGCTCGACTCTCTTGAAGGACAGCCGCTCGCGGGGACCGAAGAGGGAAGTTATCCCTTCTTGTCGCCGGACAGTCGCTTCATTGGTTTTTTCTCCGGAGGTAAGCTCAAAAAGATTGAGGTCACGGGTGGGCCTGTGCAGACGCTGTGCGATGCGCCCGAGCCTCGAGGGGCTACGTGGAATCGCGACGGCGTGATCGTCTTCGCGCCCAAATACGCAGATGCACTCTATCGTGTGTCGGCGGCGGGCGGCGCGCCCGTGCCGGTGACCACGCTCGACGCAGCACGCAAAGAGTTTTCTCACCACTATCCTCGTTTCTTGCCGGACGGTCGCCATTTCCTGTACCTCGCCAACAGCCCGCAACGGGAGAGCGCAGGCATTTACGTCGGCTCGCTCGACTCGAAGGAGACGAAACTGCTGGTGAATACGGACGTGAGCGCGGCCTACGCGCCGCCTGGTTACCTGCTCTTCCTGCGTGACCGGACGCTTATGGCCCAAGATTTCGATGCCGACAGGCTTGAACTCACGGGCGAGCCGTTTCCCGTCGCTGAACAGGTGGACCGACTCGGAGCAGGGGTGCCCTTTGCACTCTTCTCCGTCTCGGAAACAGGTGTGCTTGTTTACCGGAGTGGGAGCAGCGAAACTACTCAACTTATCTGGTTTGACCGAGAGGGCAAACAACTCGGAACAGTCGGGCCGGCAGCTGGCCAGACCACCCCCTGGCTCTCTCCTGATGAAAAGCGAGTCGCGGTCGGTCGCGTCGACCCACAGGGTGGAAGCTCCGACATCTGGCTGATCGAATTGACGCGCGGCATCCCGACTCGCTTCACCTTCGACCTGGCAAATGATGCCGCTCCCGTCTGGTCGCCCGACGGCAGCCGCATCGTCTTTTGTTCGAATCGTGGAGGCCCTCTGAATCTTTACCACAGGGCGGCGAGCGGCGCGGGCAACGACGAAGTGCTCCTGAAATCACACAACAGCAAAATTCCCAACGACTGGTCAGCGGACGGGAAATTTATCCTGTATCAGGACCAGGCTCCAAAGACCGGTTGGGATTTGTGGGTCTTACCGCTCTCAGGAGAACAAAAGCCTTTTCCGTTCTTGCAGACGGACTTCGACGAGCGCCAGGGTCGGTTCTCCCCGGACAGCAAATGGGTCGCATACACCTCCAACGAGTCGGGGACGTGGCAGGTCTATGTGCAGAGCTTTCCAGCCTTGGGTGGCAAATGGCAGGTCTCAACAAACGGCGGAGTCCAACCCCAATGGCGGCGCGACGGACAAGAGTTGTTCTACCTCTCGGCGGAGAGGAAGCTGATGGCTCTGGAAGTGAAGGGGAATGGCTCAACTTTTGCGGCAGGTCCCCCCAAAGAGCTGTTTGAAATGCGCCTGCAAACCGTTGGCCTGCCGGGCCCCAGAAATTTCTACGTCGCCGCCGGCGACGGCCAGCGCTTCTTAGTTGCTTCAACGCCCGAAGAGGGGGCCACGACGCCGACCACGGTGGTGCTGAATTGGACAGCGGATCTAAAACGATGAGTCTTGCTTCAAATAAGCGTGACTCTTGCAAACGGCACAAAACTTGGTCGCTACGAAATCCGCTCACCACTCGGCGGCGTATCTTGCGGCAGACTGGCGCTGTGTCTCGCCACTATCTGCCAGCCTCCGTTCCGCTTCATCCAAACGTTCGTAATACACAACTGACGTTTGATCTCCATTCCTTCGAATGTTGCCTCTGCTGTCATACGATAGCTTGACACGGCAGTGTCGCCATAAGCGCGCGCCTTTAGATCATTCTTGTCATAGCGGCCGACGATGGCTTTTTTAGCTGCATCGCGCACCTCTTTCATGACTGCCGGTTTGTCAACGCAGATGCCAATCGGAGCCGTGACCATGATGTCGTCGGCGTAGATTCGATTGAGAGCGTCCACGTCGACTCTCATCTCCGTTTGAGTCAGTTCTTCTTCCAACCTAAGTATCTCTTTTTCGACTTCGTTCATTGGTGGATTTCTCCTTTCGCTAAGGTAGTTGCCCTGCCACGAGTCTTTCAATAGAATCAGCGCGATCTCGTTGCACCATTTCAAGAAACTGCGAGGCCTAAGATAAAGGCCCGTGCGAACTTAAGTCCTTCGCAAGTTCGGAAAAGTTTCGGAAAAAGCATGGAATAGAGCCGACGCGATGTTCTGGCAGACGAACACCTTTTATGAGTTTGGCCCCTTTCGCGTGGACGCGCGAGAGCGACGGCTGCTTCGCAATAATGAGGTTGTGCCGTTAAAGCCAAAAATCTTCGATGTTCTGCTCGTTCTGGTGCAAAACAGCGGACGCCTTCTGACCAAAGATGAGGTCATGAAGCTTGTCTGGCCCACCACGGCGGTGGAAGAAGGAAACGTGGCGCGCAACATTTCCACGCTGAGAAATGCGCTGGGCGAGCAGCCGCGCGAGCATCAATACATCGAAACAGTTCCGTGGCGTGGCTATCGCTTTGTCGCGAACGTGAAAGAAGTGCGCGACAGTCCAGCCCGCCCGCCAATAGATTCGATTGCCGTCTTGCCCTTTGTTAATGTCAATACGAATTCAAGATGCGAATATCTCTCCGATGGAATCACCGAGAGCCTGATCACCAGTTTGGCGCAGTTGACTAATCTTCGCGTCACATCACGCAATTCAGCTTTTCGCTACAAAGGACATGAAACCAACGCGCAAGCGGTCGGACGCGAATTGAAAGTGCAGGCCGTGCTAATGGGCCGGGTAGCTGAGTCTGATGACTTACTGTCAATCAGCGTTGAGCTGGTTGAGACCAGTGATGACCGGCATATCTGGGGGGCGCAGTATGTTCGGAAACCTGGGGAATTGTTCGCCGCACAGGAAAACATCGCGAGAGATATGGCCGAGAAGCTCCGCTTGGAACTCACCGGTGATGAGAAGCAACTGCTGACGAGGCGTCACACAGAGAACAACGAAGCTTACCTTCTTTACCTGAAAGGCCGCTTTCACTTCAACAAGCTGACACCGGGCGGTGTGCAGAAAGGAGTTGAGTATTTTCAGCAAGCCGTCGAGAAAGATCCGAATTATGCTTTGGCTTACGCCGGGCTGGGTGATTGTCATAACTATCTGGCGCATCGCGATGAAGCAAAGAAAGCCGTCCTCAAAGCTTTGGAGTTGGATGAAAGACTTGGCGAGGCCCACGGCTCGTTGGGCTTTTTCCGATTTCTTTATGACTGGGATTTCACGGGCGCTGAAAGTGAGTTCGAACGGGCGCTGGCGCTGAGTCCCAACTACGCGGAAGCTCATCACTGGTACGCCATCTATTTGGCCAACCTCGGGCGCCACGAAGAGGCCGATAGAGAAGCGAGGCGGGCGATTGAATTGGATCCCCTATCGTTGCTGATGAACATGACGCCCGCGCTTAATTTCTATCTGGCGCGCCGATATGACCGGGCGATAGAACAGCTTCAAAGGGTCATCGAGATGGAACCCAACTTTGTCGCTGCCCGCAGCGTCTTGGGAAGTGTGCTGGTGCAGAAAGCGTTGTACGAGGAAGCCATGGCCGAATATCAAAAAGTGTTGGAGCTAATCAAGGGCGCGGCAGTCGCAGAAATTTCTGTAAAAGCAATCATGGCACATGCGTTCGCCAGGTGGGCAAAGCGAACAGAGGCAATCGGCCTCCTTGATGAAGTGATCGCGGCGGGCACGGCATCGCCTTATTCCATTGCGGGAATCTATGCTGCATTGGGCGACGGCGATTCAGCCTTCGAATGGCTCCACAAGGCTAGGGAGCAGCACGATGTTCAGTTGGTCAGCATGAAAGTAGATCCGACTCTTGACGGCGTCCGCTCAGATCCGCGTTTTACAGAACTGACGCGACGCGTCGGGTTCCTATAGTAAGATACGCTGACATCTTGCACTACGTCGTTGTGACAATCGCCGCAGGCACAAAAATCGGCCGCTATGAAATCCGTTCGCAGCTCGGCGCAGGCGGGATGGGTGAGGTCTACCTCGCTCGTGACCCGAAGATCAATCGTGATGTGGCGATCAAAGTTCTCCCCGCTGCTTTCTCTTCAGACTCAGAGAGACTGCGTCGCTTCGAGCAGGAGGTACAGGCCACAGGTAAACTGAACCATCCCAATATTCTTGCTGTTCATGATGTTGAGACGCATGATGGCGCGCCCTACGTCGTTTACGAACTGCTTGAAGGCGAGACGCTGCGCGAACGCCTGAGCGGGGGTGCGCTCACCGCGCGCAAGACAGTTGATCACGCTTTGCAGATCGCGCACGGGCTGGCGGCAGCGCACGATAAAGGGATTATTCATCGAGATCTCAAGCCAGAGAACATCTTCATCACCAACGACGGTCGCGTCAAGATCCTAGACTTTGGACTGGCGAAACTCACAGAGCAGATCCAAAACCCAGAAGCACAGACGGATGTCCTGACGCGCAGGGTCAATACCGATCCCGGCGCAGTGATGGGGACGGTCGGGTACATGTCGCCCGAGCAGGTCAGAGGGCAGCGGGTCGATCATCGTTCGGACCTTTTCTCCTTGGGCGTGATTGTCTACGAGATGCTTTCGGGTAAGCGCGCTTTTCGCGGTGGCTCCGCGATTGAAACGCTCAACGCAATCTTGAAAGAAGACCCGCCGGACCTGTCTGAATCGAACAGCCAGATCAATCCCGCGCTCGAACGCGTGGTGATGCACTGTTTGGAGAAGAGGGCTGAGCAGAGATTTCAATCAGCGACCGATGTCGCCTTCGCGCTGGAAGCGCTTTCCGCCTCGACGGCGATCTCAAGCGGGACCATGGCAACTCAGGAACTGCCGCCCGCACGCTCGAAAATGCGCGAGTGGATGCCGTGGGCAGTAGCGGCAGCCGCACTCCTGCTAGCGGCGCTTGCCTTCGTCCTCCCCTATTTTCGCGGTGCGCCGGTGGAACCCCCTGCGACCTCCACACGCTTCTTTATTTACCCGCCGGAGAAGACAAGTTTCGGTGGCTCCTTCGCCATTTCGCCAGACGGGAGGCGTGTGGTCTTCCCCGTCAGCTCCGAAGGCAAAGTCCTTTTGTGGATGCGCGCGCTCGACTCTCTCGTCGCGCAGCCGCTTGCCGGGACGGAAGAGGCCAGTTTTCCCTTCTGGTCGCCGGACAGTCGGTTTGTAGGTTCTCCTCAGGAGGGAAGCTCAAAAAGATCGAGGTCACGGGCGGGCCCGCGCAAACAGTGTGCGATGCGCGCGGCAGTTTGATAGGGGGCGGCGCGTGGAACCGTGATGGCGTGATCGTCTTCACACTGAAAGACTCGCTGCACCGGGTGTCGGCGGCGGGCGGCGCGCCGACGCCGCTGACGACGCTCGACGCATCACGCAAGGAAGTTGCTCACCTCCATGCGCGCTTCTTGCCGGACGGTCGCCACTTCCTGTACCTGGCCCTCAGCGTGCAGCGGGAGGACAGCCGGATTATCGTCGGCTCGCTCGATTCGAAGGAGACGAAGCCTCTGCTAAGTACGGACGCATACGCAGCGTATTCGCCACCGGGCTATCTGCTCTTCCTGCGCGAGCGGACGCTGATGGCCCAAGTGTTCGATGCCAGCAAGCACGAACTCACGGGCGAGCCGTTCCCCGTGGCCGAACAGGTGGACCGTGTCACAGGGGCGCACTTAGGACTCTTCTCCGTCTCGGAAACGGGCGTGCTGGTTTACCGGAGTGGGAGCGCCGCAAACACACAGCTCGCCTGGTTTGACCGTGGGGGCAAACAGCTCGGAACGGTCGGGCCACCGGGCGCTTACTTCAATCCCTGGCTCTCACCTGATGAAAAGCGAGTCGCGATCAGTTTTAACGACTCGCAGGCCAGCACCGCCGACATCTGGCTGATTGAGTTGGCGCGCGGAACGCCGACACGCTTCACCTTCGTTCCTTCGGTCAATGTCGCTCCCATCTGGTCGCCCGACGGCAGCCGCATCGTCTTCGGCGCGAATCGTGATGGCCCTATGAACTTGTACCAAAGGGCGGCGAGCGGGGCGGACAATGACGAAGCGCTCCTCAAATCAGACGACTCGAAATTGCCCAACGACTGGTCGGCCGACGGGAGATTCATCCTCTATCAAAACGCGGACCCGAAGACCAACTGGGATCTGTGGGTCTTACCGCTCTCAGGAGATCAGAAGCCGTTTCCTTTCTTGCAAACGGAGTTCGTTGAGTTTCAGGGTCAGTTCTCCCCGGACGGGAAATGGATCGCCTACACCTCTAACGAGTCGGGGCCGTGGCAGGTTTACGCGCGACGGGCGTGAGTTGTTCTACACCTCGCCGGACAGGAAGCTGATGGCGGTGGAAGTGAAAGGAAACGGCTCGACGTTTGAGGTGGGCGTCCCCAAAGCGCTGTTTGAACTGCGCGTCCCCGGGCTGCCCGGCCCCAGGAATTACTACGTCGTCGCCGCTGACGGCCGGCGCTTCCTCGTCATCTCACTCCTCGAAGAAGCAACCTCGACGCCGACCACAGTGGTTCTGAACTGGACGGCAGACTTGAGGCGATGAGAAGTTCAGAGTTCAACCTTTAGGTTGCATTTTCGTAGCCACAATCTAAAAATTGCACGCTGAACTTTTATTGTGATGACTCTGGCCGCCGGCACAAAACTTGGACGCTATGAAATCCGCTCGCAAATAGGCGCGGGCGGCATGGGTGAAGTCTATCTGGCGCTTGATACGGAACTGGATCGTACGGTGGCGATCAAAATTCTTCCTGAAGCTTTGGCGTTGGACCAGCAGCGATTGCAGCGATTCATTCAGGAAGCCAAAGCAGCCTCCGCCTTGAACCATCCGCACATCCTCACAATTCATGAGATCGGCACGACTGAAACGTCGCGTTTCATCGCGACTGAGTTCATTGAAGGGGACACACTACGCCGGCGCATTCGAGACGGCTCTCTAAGTCTCAATGAGATTCTCGACATTGCCATGCAAACTGCCGGCGCGCTGGCCGCGGCACATGACGCCGGCATCATCCATCGCGACATTAAATCTGAGAACATTATGGTCAGGCGCGACGGCTATATAAAGCTTCTCGATTTTGGCCTCGCCAAGCTGACTGGACCCCCGGGTTCCATTACCGACACCGAGGCTCCAACCAAAGCGATGGTGAACACCGGCGCCGGTACAGTGATGGGCACCGCGTACTACATGTCGCCCGAACAGGCGAAAGGAACCAACGTCGATGCGCGGACAGATTTGTGGAGCCTGGGGGCCGTGCTCTACGAAATGGTGACGGGACACGTGCCGTTCGCCGGCGAGACTCCAACCGAGACCATTTCCTTGATTCTGCAAAGAGAGCCTGCGCCGTTGTCGCGTTATGTCAACGAAGTGCCTTCCGAACTCGAGCGCATCGTGAGCAAGGCTCTTGCAAAAAACCGCGAGGAGCGGTATCAGTCGGCCAGAGATCTGCTGATCGATTTGCGCAACTTGAAACGCAAGCTCGAAGTTGATGCTGAGATTGATCGCACTTTGCCGTCGGAGTTGCGCGCCGCCACATCAACGAGCGCCGGCCAAGGTCCGCCCGCGACCGCCTCTGGAGCCGTAGCAGAAACGGCCCCCGCGGAAGCGAGCCATGCAATTTCCAGCGCCGAATACATCTTCTCAGGAATCAAGCATCACAAACTTGTCACTGCCATGGTTGTTCTCGTGCTTGTCCCTGGAATCATTGGTCTCAGCTTATATCTGCACGCGCGCAATACCGAAGTGGCGATCGAGTCAATCGCCGTTTTGCCTTTCCAGAATAGAAGCACCGAACCGGACAGCGAATATCTTTCCGATGGATTAGCAGAATCTCTCATCTACCGCCTTTCACAGTTGCCCAACTTGAAAGTCAGCCCCACTAGTTCAGTTTTTCGGTACAAGAGCAGTGAGGTAGACCCCATCAAAGTCGGCCAGGACCTTGGAGTCAATGCTGTGCTGTCAGGAAGGATCGTGCAACGCGGCGACAACCTGACAATCAGCGCCGAGTTGGTTGATGTTCGTTACAACAAGTTGCTGTGGGGCGAGCAGTACGACCGCAAGATGTCGGAGCTGCTGGCGACCCAGCGCGAAATAGCGCGAGAGATTGTCGACAAACTCAAGCTCAGAGTCTCAGGCCAGGAGAAAGGGATTGCGAAGCACTATACCGAGAGCAACGAAGCTTATCAGTTGCATTTGAAAGGACGGTTTTACTGGAACAAGCGAACCCCGGAGGGCTTGCACAAGGCCCTAGAGTATTTCCAACAGGCAATAGATCTAGATCCTAACTTCGCCTTGGCTTATAGCGGAATGGCTGAGACCTACGCCCTCCTCGGGGGACCCGAGGCAGGGGGTGACATGCCGCCAAATGAGGTGCTGCCGAAAGCGAAGGCGGCCGCGCTTAAGGCCCTGGAAATCGATGAGTCTTTGGCTGAACCTAACGTTGCACTGGCCCATGTAACGCTTTTTTACGACCGCGACTGGGCGCGTGCTGAACGTGAACATAAAAAAGCCCTTGAGCTTAATCCCAAATATCCGACTGCGCACCACTGGTACGCAGTTTATTTATCGGCAGTCGGCAGGCATAGCGAGGCATTGGCCGAGATTAGACAAGCGCAGGAATTGGATCCGCTCTCGCTTTCAATCAATGTTTGGCTAGGTAGAATCCTTGCTCTTTCAGGCCAGCTCGATAAGGCAATTGAGCAGCTCCGAAAGACGGTGGAGATGGACCCAAACTTTGTGCTTGCGCATTATCGGCTGGGAGGGGCTTATGAAGAAAAGGGGATGTATGACGAAGCCGTCAACGAGTTTAAGCAGGTCAGCAAGCTCTCAGGGGGCAAACTGCCCGGCATCGCAGGTCTCGCACACGCGTACGCATTAGCAGGGAAAAGAGGGGAAGCACAGAAGCATCTGGACGAGCTGCTAAAGCTCTCGAAGGAGAGATGGGTGTCGCCCGCTCTAATCGGGATGATCTATGCAGCTCTTGGTGACAATGATAAGGCGTTCGCGTGGCTTGACGAGGCAGACAAAGCTCACGACTTAAGCATAGTACGTATCAAGAGCGATCCCCGATTCGCGAGCCTGCGTTCAGATCCGAGGTTCGACGAGCTCGTACGTCGCGTCGGTATCCCTTA
>JALZJF010000005.1 GCA_030859905.1 Acidobacteriota bacterium | reverse complement strand
CGCGGACGTGAGTGGTTCCTGCCAAGCGGCCCCCGAACAAGCGCTTGCAGCGGACCGGAATCAGCGAGCCTCTTATCGAAGACTTGCCGCTAGCGCAGTTGCGTCCCGGCCGCTGAAGCGCGGCGTTAGCCGCTCAGATGCGAGACGAGTTTCCGTACACGGGCCGCGGCGATAGCGTAGGGATCGACTGCACAAAATGTCGCTTCTTCGAGGCGCCGCCCGAGTGGCCTGACTTCACCGGCTCCGTTTACTGTCTACTCCATCAGAAGTCGCGCTCCAGAAGCACAGCGAGGGCTGTTGCGCGCGACGAGAAAGCATGAGGGTCTTACGATGAATACTCCGCTGGTCGCTGCTATCGTCTTGGGCATGAGCCTCGCCTCCTGTGCCACACAGCAGGCCGAGAAGCGCAACGTCATCGTCGCGGTGGTCGCCCATCCCGACGACGAAGCAGCGATAGCACAATTGCTGGTGAAGTACGGCAAGACGAACAAGGTGTACGTGATCATCGTGACGGACGGGAGATATGGCGTCAAACCGGGTTTCCCGACAGGGGACGCGTTGGTGAAGCTGAGGCAAGCCGAGAGCGAATGTGCCTGCGCCGCGTTGGGCACTCAGCCGCCCATCTTCCTGGGCTTCACCGACGGCTTCGACACGAGAGATCATACGAAGGATGGAATCCGCGCTTACTTCGAGCAATCGACGCAGCTCAAGCGCGTACTGGCGGAAAAACTCGAAGATCTGAATCCGGATGCGATCGTGACGTTTGGCCCAGACGGCGATACCGGTCACTCAGACCACCGCATGGTCTCGAACATGACGACCGAGGTGATCTTGAGCAAGGGGTGGGTCGAGAGGTTCCCTCTTTATTATCTCGGTTGGCAGCAGAAGGACGACGAGAAACTGAAGAAGAGCATCGGCGTCGGCTTGAACACGGTAGCTTCCCAGTATCTGAACGTCTCCATCGGATTCACTGAAGAAGAGGAGCACACCGCCATGCTGTCGCTTCAGTGTTACAAGAGCCAGCTGACTCCCGAGGAGGCAGCGCAGTGGGCAGCGCAGGAGAAGGAGGATGCTTCGAATACATTCTATTTTCGCCAGCTCACAGTGTCGGGGAAACGGAAGACTGAGTTTTGAGGCGTTCCCGCGGGGCAGCTAGCTCGCCGGCGGCTAACAACGGCATGCACCCGACCGCGAATAGCGCAGCTTTCATCGTTAGCTTGCGTGGTTTCGGTGTTGTGTGCGCGGCGGGTGATGCCGGGCGTTAGCTGTCTTCCCTTATCGAATGGTTGAAGAAGTCATAATCAAATCTTCTCGTAGCGCGGGCGAGTTGAAGTTTTCAGAACCAAAGCCACCAAGTTCGAGCCGTGTGGTTGAATATTGTCGTGTCACTCTCAAAGATCGGGATATTGCTACCTCTTCAGCGCGTATTTTTGATGCGGCAGGAGTGGTGATGTCACTTGATGACATGGCGGCTAATTGTCATGGCTGGCAGGGCGAGAAGCGGTGGAGTTCTGTGGATAATGATTTCGCCCTTTCTTGTACATCGGATGTTGAGGGTCATGTAGCGATGACGATCACTTTAAAGGGTCCGTATCATGAAGACGATTGGTGTGTGCAGGCCGTCATTCATGTTGAAGCGGGCCGGCTAAAGGAGATTGCGGCTCAAGTCAAACAGTTTATGCATATGTAGCGCGCCAGCTAACAAAGCCTTGCAGCTGACGGCGCGATAGCATGTTTCTCAAGCAATCTCTTTCAGCTCAGCTTGGATGCTGATCGCGCGCCGCAGCTGAAGGCCGGAGTTAGGCGGCTATGTGGTGGGTCACGGAAGTCGGAATTGAAATACGAGTCGCGTACGTTGTTTGGAGATCAACCAAAAAGAAAGGAGCGTGATTAATGGTCAACAAATGGCTAAGGATCACTTCGCTATTAGTAGTCCTGCTGTCTTGCCTGGCTGTCGCCTCTACGCCTGCTGTGGCGCAGGAATCTACGGGGGAGCAGGCCATCTCACGGACATACAAGGACCCGCAGCTTAAGTGGAGTCCTTGCCCACCCATCTTCCCGAAGGGTTGCGAAATCACTGTCTTGCATGGCGACCCGGCTAATGGCCGCTCCGACGTATTCCTCAGGACGCCGGCTAACTACAGGTTGCCGCCGCATTTGCACACCTCTCCTGAACACATGATCTTGGTGTCGGGAGTGCTTCATGTCACCTACGAGGGGCAGAAGCCTTCCATTCTCAGGGCAGGTTCATACGCATATGGCCCGGCCAAAGCCAAGCACGAGGCGCGCTGCGCTAACGCCGGCCCTTGCGTTCTGTTCATCGCGTTCGAGTCTCCAATTGACGCCGTGCTAGCGGAAGGAGCCCCCAAGTAGAGACCGCCGCCTAACAAAGCCTTGCAGCTGACGGCGCGATAGCATGCTTCTTAAGTAATCTTTTTCTTTGCAGCTTGAATGCTGATCGCGCGCCGCAGCTGAAGGCCAGCGTTCGGCTGCTCGCTTGAATCTTCAGACGACAGTAGCCATTATCTGGCCGAATGGACTTTGATATTGTCGGTGAGATCACTGAGATTGAAACGATCGCTGTTGGAACGAGGATCCGTGATCGTAGCCGCCTGCGTAAGCAATATGGCAAGGCTAAATGGCGAAAGCTCAAAGGTGTTGCCAACGTGCGGCTACCTGATGGTACGATACGGCTAGCGGAAGTCCACTGGTATGAGGCTCACGGTGTCGGGAAGAAAGAATTCAAGCTGAAATTACCGTTCCTGGATTGAAATGAAAAAAGTATCAAGGCAATCGACACCTTTCGTGGTTTGCTTAAACAACGACGGGTACAAAGCCTCTCTTGAAGTCGGCAAACTATATCGCGTCATACCTGATCAAGAAGCGTCTGAACACGGCCTACTCCGAGTCGTAGATGAGAGTGGCGAAGATTATGCTTTCGGAGCAGATCGCTTTCATACGATTGACCTGCCCACTACTGTTGAAAAAGCCCTGTTGGCCGCGTCCCAATCCTGACTGTCGCAGCCGAACAAGCTGTTCCACCTGACGCCTCGATTGCGTTCTTCCCAAATAATTTTGCGCCACGACAGTTGAATGCCTTTCGCTCGGCGCAGGTGAACAGCAGCGTTCGGCGGCGCAGTTGAATGCGGGAAAGAGTGGAACAGTTCTAAGGAGCCTGTGCCGCGTCCGCCGCGGTTGAGAGCTTCCCTAACTCAGGTTTTTGTTAGGCAGGTTGCGTGGTACGTTTCCGCTTGGGTTGGTCGCCCAGTCTAGTCGCATCCTTTCTGGCGCAGCCGGGTGGCGGCGTCTGTCAGCCGGTTCGTTGAATGGTCGAAGAAGAATCAGTTGAATTCTTGCGCGCGGCTTCCCTCCGCGGCTAACCCTGCGCCCCCGAACAGCCGCTTGCAGCCGACTCGCCGGAACGAGGCTTCTTTGGTTAGTTGAATGGGCTCGCGGCTGAAGCGGGGCGTTAGATTGCTCCAATTCCTAGGGGCTAGATTTTGAATCGGGCGCTATATGGGAGCACAGATCAGAAAATCGGATGAGTCATTTTGGCAGCGGTGGCCATTCTTTGTCGGAGGCCTTTGCGGCCCGCTACTGGGAAATTTCCTACACAGGTGGCTTCCTCTACATTATTCTGTGGGTCTCGCAATGTTTTTCGCTTGGCTTGTAGCACTCTGGGTCTTCAACCGAATCTCTCCACTCTCAAATTGGACTATTCCTCGGTGGATAGGAGCAAGCGTCGGGGCGGGAGCAATCGGCGGCCTCTTAGCTTTTCTTATGCCTTGGAAGTAATGAAGCTACACCTGCTGTTCATCGCGAGGCCGCAATCTAACGAAGGCATGCAGCGGACGCGCAATCAGCATGTCTCTCATGCAAGGCTTGTCGCTGGCGGCGGTTCGTGCGCGCCGCTGATGCCCAGCGTTCGGTGCTTCTAGTTATGTCACATAAAACCCGCATAATGTACATCGAAGATAAATCTGAGGGTCTCGTAGGACCGGCTCGGATAGGTCGAGTCGTTTATTCGAAGACCGGAAAGTCGCTCACGTATCGCGGACGAGAATTCGGATCCTTGAAAGGCACTGGCTTCAAGGCTAATTTTGCCGAGGTTGAGAGTGGCGCGCAGTATTGGATTTCGGGCTGCAAGAAGGATGGCCTTGATTCGCTGTATGCAAACCTGGTCGAGATCGATGAGGAGGTGAGAGAAGAATATTGGGTGAAGATCCGAAACAAGCCGGAACTCAAAGAGACGAGCTCCTTCAAATGCCTCGGCAAGTATTCGAAGTAGTTCTTTATATCAACGGCGCGCCGAACAAGCGCTTGCAGCTGACGCGCTCCCACGATGTCTCTCATGTGCGTTGAGTGAGCGCGCAGCTGAAGCGCAGCGTTCGGCTGCGCGGTTGAAGGAGGCAAAGAGTGGATTGGTCCACGGAGCGTGTGCCGCGTACGCCGCGGTTGAGAGCTTCCCTAACTCAGATTCTTTGCTAGGCAGGTTGCCCGTTCATCTCCGCTTGGGTCTCTCGGCGAATCTAGTCGCGTCCGTTCTGACGAGGCTTGGGGTGATACTGCAGCTCAGGCGGGGCGTTGGATGATCGAA
>JALZJF010000002.1 GCA_030859905.1 Acidobacteriota bacterium | reverse complement strand
CGCGGACGTTAGTGGTTCCTGCCAAGCGGCCCCCGAACAAGCGCTTGCAGCGGACCGGAATCAGCGAGCCTCTTATCGAAGACTTGCCGCTAGCGCAGTTGCGTCCCGGCCGCTGAAGCGCGGCGTTGGATTCCTGTCGAGTGGGAGGGACTCAGTTGGGATTAGTTGAAAGTGATGTGCGGTCTGGGGTGAGTGGAAGGATGATTTGAGTGGTTGGAGCCCGCGCCGTGGAAAGGTGGTTGAGTGAAGGGTTAGTTGAGTCGCCCGCCGGCGCCGAGAAAGTTGATGCATCAAGCAAAGAAAGAGGTCGGGATCGTCAGAGTGGTAATCGGTTGCCGGAATCCAACAAGCGCTTGCAGCCGACGCCTCGATAGCATGATTCTTAAGATGCTTCCTTGCGTCGAAGGTTGAATGCCTGCGCTCGGCGCGGCTGAAGCGCGGCGTTCGGCTGCTACCGACACGTGGCTGCAGCCAGCAACAAAAAAGGAGAAGAAGCCATGAGCCTTGAATTCGTTTCGGCTGAACCGCAACACGTGGATGCTATAGGACAAATTTGTTTCGAAGCCTTTAAGGAGGTTCAAGAGGGGCACGGTTTTTCGCCAGATTTTCCCTCTCTCGAACTCGCAAGACAGGTTCTTGGTATGATGGTGCAGCGTGACGACTTTTATGGCGTGGTTGCCCTCCGCGATGGTCAGCCGGTCGGCTCCAACTTTCTGTCACTGATGGATCCAGTGGCCGGAGTCGGGCCGATCACGATAGATAGCTCGTGTCAGGGCCAGGGCGTCGGTCGGGCTTTAATGCAAGACGTGATCGATTACGCACGGCGCAACAACATTGAACAGGTAAGGTTATTACAAGACTCATTTAACGTGGCCTCGCTTTCTCTCTACGCCTCACTGGGATTCGATGTGAAGGAAGCTGTCGTGTTTATGCAAGCTACACCGGTGGCCGAAGATGATCCACACGTACGTCCAGTAACCGAAGCCGACCTGCCCGCTATTGAAGATCTTTCCAAACGCATTTACAAGAATAGCCGCCGCAATGAAGTCGCGGCTGCCGCTCCCTATGGTTTTGCCGCATTCCTTCGGGAAAAGCAGGGGCGCATCACGGGTTATCTGATACCGGGCATCTTTGGGCATGGCATCGCCGAGAGACAAGATGATGCCCTAGCTCTGATCAGCGAAGCCGCGCGCCGCGTGCCGCTTCCATTCGCCCGCTTTTTCTGCCCCTTGTCGCAGGCCAGTTTCTTTCGCCGAGCGATCAAGGCAGGTTGCCGAACAATCAAGGTGATGAACTACATGACGCTGGGGCCGTACGAGCCGCCCGATAAGGTCTGGATGCCTTCGGTACTATGCTGAAAATTGGAAGTCTGCAAGCATCAGTGAAGATAGTAGAAAAAGAGGAAATCGCTGATATGTTAGGGCCACAGACGAACCTGCTCTCACCAAAAAGACGGATATTGGGCTACGTCAACCAAAGGGCGCAGCCGAACAAACTGTTGCACCTGACGCCTCGATAGCATGCCTTTCAAGTAACTTCCTTGCGTCGGTGCTCGGATGGCGTTCGCTCGGCGCAGGTGAACAGCAGCGTTATGTGGCTTGCTTGTAACGAGCGGAGAAGTTGAGTGCCGGACATTCTGGTGAAAATCTATTTGTACTTCCTCATCGGCTCGAGTCTGATTCTTTTCCTCCTTTATGGGATCTTCTCGTTATTCGAGCGTTATCGTTCGCGCCAGTTCCTTGTCAAGCCGAAATATCTCTGGCGAAATCTCTTCTCTCTGATCAGCGGGGTAGCGGGCGCGTATTTCTTTGCCTCGGGCCTCTTAGGTAATTCATTAGTTTTGTTGGTTACCCTTGTAATGATTGTTTTGGGTACCTTTGCGGCTGAGCTTATTGAGAGAGCTTGGTCGAAGAGTGGCCAAAATGAAGGCGCCACATAACAAACGCTTGCAGCGGACCGGAATCAGCGTGACTCTCATCGACAACTTGCCGCTAGCGCAGTTGTCGCCCGGCCGCTGAAGCGCGGCGTTCGGCGGCTTTGTTGGGTAGCAGTAGAAACAGTTGAAGGTGGGGCATCTCTCTTCAGCTCTTGCAAACCAACACTGTGGTTTGCGTGCGGTTCGTCGCTCCGCGTTGCTGCGCTGGTCGGATGATGTGAATAACAAGGGGGTGCTGGCTTGGTGGAGTTGCCGCTGGCGAGAGTTGCACCGCATCCGCGTTCGCTGGTGAGTCGGCTGACGTGGAGTGGCGCGATCGGGTTGGGAGCAATCGTGAGTGGTAGAGCGGCTTGAAAGCGCTGCCGCGTCTCAAGGGAAGACGGCCGCCCCCGAACAAGCGCTTGCAGCCGACTCGCCGGCACGAGGCTTCTTTGGTTAGTTGAATGGGCTCGCGGCTGAAGCGCGGCGTTCGGCCTTGCGTCAGAAACAACTATGATAGTCCTGGGGAAAGATGTATGAGACTTTCACACTTCCATTGCGGTCTCACTTATCTGAAATTGACTCGTTTCGTGCTGTTCGTCTCGTTGTGCCTCCTTTCATCATCGGCGGTCAGAGGACAGTATTTCACTTTACCCGGCTATCACGCGTACTCTTTGAATTCAGTTAATCAGGTTTTTGATGTCAGCCCTGATGGGAAGATTGGTATTTCTCTGAGAAATGACCCCGTCTCAGTACATCCCGCCATTCTCACAACCTTCGATCCGATACTCGGGACACAAATGGACAATAAGACGTTCGGCTTCGGTCCTTTGGGGGTAGCTCTGGCTCAGGTAGGAAGCAGCCTTCGGGCAGTGGTTTTAACCAGTGAAGGTGGACCTCGCAGAATCTATCTCTTCGACGTTAGTTCGAGTGGGCAGCTGACTCAGCTTGCATCGACGCGACTGACTACGTCGAACACTGACAGCGGTTCAAACTTGGTGTTGAGCGGTGGAGCACAAGCTGGATTCGTAAGTGTCGCCACCGACAGTGGCGCAGACCTCGTCGCATTCAGTCTTGTTGACGGCACGATTCTAAATCGCCTTCCAGGCTCAGGCACGTCAACTCTGTCTATGAAGGAATTGCCAAACAGCCGAGTGGTCGTATTCCGTAATGGCAATGCGCTTAAAGTTGTCGATGCTCTAAATCCAAATCAACTTACGCTTTTGGGCAGCGTGCCCTTAGTCTCTAACGGCGAGTTCAGCGGAGTATTTGACGATGGTATTGCGTTTAGCGCGGACGGTCGCTATGTGTTTCTCGGAAATCAGTTCTATAACTTTGCAGCCATCGATCTGAGTGCAATGCAGGTTGTCGGGACCATTCCGGGGAGCAATTACCGGTTTGGACGAGTCCGCATCTTTGAGAATAACCAGCAAAGACTACTGGCAGTTCTGAGCAGCCCTTCGGGTACGGGAGGGAGCTCCGCGATTCTTTTGGTTGAAGCAACTGATCCCGCGCACTTATCAATTGTCAACCAGTACAATCCCTTGTCTTCCGAATCCTTCTTCTACAAAAGTGACTTCGCATTTTCTCACGACGGCGCGCGGCTTTACGCCGCGCCAAAGGAAAAGTTAATCGCTTTTGACTTACCAAGCTTTAACAAGGCGTGGGAACAACCGGTTCCTGGCTCTGTCTTACAAGTCCATCAGCTTAGGGTCTACGGTCCGAATGATGAGGTCCTCGGAGCCTGGGACGTAAGCGGCGGACTTGGTTTCACGAGCATCTTTGGGGCATTTCCGGCATTTCCGCCGGACGTAGCAATAAACGAATCGACAACGGTGGGTGAGAGTGACGGAGTCGCAAATTTTACGATTTCGCTTTCGTCCTCTTCCGCGCCTCATCAGGTAATCGTAAAGTATGCGACCGCAAATGGGACAGCAACTCAGGGATCTGACTACACGAACACCAGTGGCACTGTAACGTTCGCGCCCGGAGTCACGACAAAGATCGTTTCAGTTCCGATAATCAATGATGCGATAGATGAATTTAATGAGACTTTCACAATGAACATCCAGAGTGCAAGTCCCGGAATTATTACTCGCGCTCAGAGTACAGTAACCATACTGGATGATGATCCTCTACCCTCGGTATCTATTAACGATGTCAGCATAAGCGAGGGCAACTCTGGTACAAGAAACGCGACTTTCTCTGCAAGCTTGTCTGCCGCCAGCGGAAAGTCGATCACGGTAACTTATGCAACTGCCGACGACACCGCCACAGCTGGTGACGACTATGCGTCTGCCAGTGGAACAATCACTTTTTCTCCTGGGCAAACCACAAACCCAATCGTCATTCAGGTTAAAGGTGACACGCTCAATGAAGGTAACGAGACTTTCGTCGTCAACCTCAACAGTCCCGTAAATGTCACAATCGCCGACGCCCAGGGTGTTGGGACTATTGTGGACGATGATTCTCCAATACTCGCGACGGAGCAAAACTCACAGCGGGCGATTGCGCTCGATTCAGTAACGTTCGTCCGTGATCCTTTCGCAGTCACCAATCCTAATTACTTTGGAACGGATCATCGCACCCGGGTTATTCTCTTTACTACCAATCTAATCGTAGCTCCCGGATTGGTTGTAACCGCCCAAGCAGTCGATTCGCAGCAGACAACCTATCAACTTCCGGTTGAATTCGTGGGAAGTTTGCCGACGTTCTTGGGGTTCGCTCAAATAGTTATAAAGCTACCAGACGGAATCACGGTCGCAGGAGATTTGCAGGTGAGTATCACGGCAAGGGGCAGGATAAGTAACAAAGTGCTTGTCGGCGTCGTGCCGTAAAACTCCTGGCCGGGCCGAACAACTCGTTGGACCGGAGCGCGGGGAGCGTGTTTCGCAACTTGATTGATTGAATCGAAGCTTGAATGTAATCGCCGCGCCCGGTCAACTCTGACGTTAGGCGTGGGATGGCTGCAATATTGATCTTTCAGTGTCGAAATGTGACAGGGCCCTAAGCAGTCCTTTCTTGCCCATTCTAATTACCGTTACTCTGGTGTGCGGATTGCCGTGCCATAAATCGTAAGTCCCAATCTTCGTAGGGAGAAAGTATGTTCAAGAAACGGCCTTCTGAGTCTGCGCGCTTCGCGATCGTCTTGTCCAGACCCCCTCTTCCACAACCAAAAGAAGGAGAACACCATGCTCAAGAAATTCGCGTCCATCGTACTCGTCGCGGCGCTAGTCTGCACGCTCGCCGGGACGCCTGCGTTCGCCAATACCCCGTCTAAGCCCGGCGCTAAAACACGCGAGACAGCCGACCGACCCGATGCCGCTACCGAGGCGGATAAAGTGGTGAATGAGAAGTTGCTGGCGGAGATACTCAAACTCGTCGCCGACGCCAAAGCGGGAGGCAATGTTGTGACGTTCCCCAGTCCGCAAATTCAATCCCCGCACAGAAACAACCTGTCTAAGGGGGCGAAGATCGCCATCGGCGTCGGCATCGCAGTCGCACTAGTGACGGTGATAGTTGTAAGTAAGCGTTGCAGCAATGAGCCAGGAGCCTGCTAGAGCATGGCCTGAGGCTGTAACCCCGCATAACAAGGGGCTGCAGCTGACCGGAATCAGCGTGCCCTTCCTTCGTCAGCTCGAATGCTGGTCTAGTTGCTTCCCGGCAGCTGAGCCCCAGCGTTAGGCCGATGAGATGTGCCGGTAAGGTTCCCATACTCTTGATAAGAGGGGATTGTTGTGGCTCTAAAACTCTTGCAAATGGATTATCCCTTTTCCAGCCCGTGGGGTTCTGAGCTGGCGGACGAATACTCCGATCTCGCATGCAGGATAGCGAATGTCCCCGGTCTTATTTGCAAAGTGTGGACGGAGAATCGGGAGACGGGAGAAGCGGGCGGGATCTATCTGTTTGAGGATGAAGCTTCGTTGAATTCTTACCTGGAAGGGAAAGTCGAGCGAATGAAAGCGTCGGGCATCGAGGATATCCGGGCCAAGAAATACGACGTGAATGAGCGGCTGACGCGCATCACCAGAGGAAGGCTTAGTGAATGAGGAGGGCAAGCGGATTATTAGGCGGCATCGGCCTAACAACTCATTGAACCGGACGCGATATAAGCGAGTTTCTCAGCGTTAGCTTGGAGGGTTTCGAGGTTGTGTGCGCGCCGGTTAATTCGGGCGTTATGCCGGCCCCCATGCCGTAAATTGACAATCCCTAGTTCTTGCTTGAACGGAATCCTGAGAGGATTCATAATCCCAGGCATGAGCGAAGAGACCACACATAATATGCCGGATGGACGCTCTTTTGAAGAACGCGTTTTCGCCCGCTTAGATTCCATTGATTCGCGCTTGCAATCGCTTGAAAATCAGGCTGAGCGGCGTGCGCTCGAAACGAAGCCAATTTGGGAGAGAGCATTAGCTGAGATTATTGAAGTGAAAGAGCGCCTTGGTGCTTTGGAACAGCTTTCAAATCAAATGGTGCGTAAAATTGATGTGCTTGGCAAGGATATGCTGACCTTACGCGCCGACCAAACAGGCGTAGAGAATCGCCTTGATAAACTTGAGTCTAAACCTGTGTCCTAGTTCTTCCCTCTAATGCTGCAACCTCTTCACGCGCGGCATAACATCGGCATGCAGCGGACGCGCATCTAGCTTGCCTCTTATCAATAATGGCCCGCGCGCGCCGCTGATGCCGGGCGTTCGGTGCCTGTCTAATGACCGTAGTAAAAACACGTCTCCTCATCATTGTCATCATTTGTTTCGTGATGCTTGCTATGTTGGCTCCAATTGAAACTACCGTGATCCCCCCATGGAGAATTCAAGTCGTCGATGTCAACGGAACTTCTTGCCCCAATATGCGCGTCACTGAAAGCTGGGGCCACTATCGTCTATACCTTGATGGCAATGAATCCAGCGATGATCGTTTTACCGATGCGAATGGTTATGTTCAGTTTCCTGAGCGAAAGATTCGAGCAAGTGTTTCTCGACGAATCATGATGCCGATCGTTACGCGCATAACAACTATCATGCATGGAGGGTGGCGCGTCAGCGGTGCCGTATGGGCTTCCGGTATCAAAGAGGTTGCGTGGCTCAGTTATCACGGTGCCAATTCGTTACCCGATAAGATGCGTGTTGAAAAATGCATCAACGACGGCGCCGAACAAGCGCTTGGAGCGAACTCGCCATGAGGAGGCTTCTTTGGTAAGTTGCGTGGGCGAGCCGCTCAAGCGCGGCGTTCGGCGGCGCAGTTGAATGCGGGAAAGAGTGGAACAGTTCTAAGGAGCGTGTGCCGCGTCCGCCGCGGTTGAGAGCTTCCCTAACTCAGGTTTTTGTTAGGCAGGTTGCGTGGTACGTTTC
>JALZJF010000244.1 GCA_030859905.1 Acidobacteriota bacterium | reverse complement strand
GCATGCGGATTCTCCGAGTGCAGAATAAAGGAACTGCTGCTGTTCCGCGAGTTCAGTTGATCGTCGTAATAGGCCCGTTCCTGGGGATCACTGAGAACATGGTAGGCCTTTGAAAGAAGGTCGAATTCGCGAGCGGCAGTTTCAGAGTCATGATTCACGTCAGGATGCCTGAGTCTCGCAAGTTTACGATACGCTGACTTAATGTCGGCCGGGGAGGCCGTACGCTTAACACCCAGGGTTTTGTAATAATCGATCACCGCGCTTGTCTAACTCCTCTACAGCCTACCAGGAAACGGCAGGATTCCGTTTCACGGCGGGCAATTAACGACTGAAATTATAACACCGATGGCAATCGTTCTGGCCAGTTGTTCTTAATCAGAATGGGCTTTGGTTTGCAAGAAGGGGCTAAAGGCGGAGACAAATAACTTTTTGAAGGCCAAAGGGGCGGCTTCGCTCCTCGAGCGCCTTCAAAGGGGAGCAGGGCCTTCCGCTCCTATTCTGAGCGGTCGGCTCTATTGATGATATTGATCAAAGTTCGCACCGCGATTCCCGTGGGGCCCTTGGATCGATACGGTTTGGCTTCGTCTCCCCACGCTGTGCCTGCAATGTCCAAGTGCGCCCAGGCAACTCCATCCGCGAACTCTTTGAGGAAAGCGGCCGCCGTTATGGTTCCAGCTTTGCGCCCTCCGACGTTTTTGATATCAGCGATGTCCGATTTGATCTGCTTTGAATACTCTTTGTCCAGGGGCAACTGCCAAAACTTTTCGCCAACTTCTTTGCCCGCGGCGATGATTTCATCAATGAGCTCTTGATCGGTCCCCAAGACGGCCGCATTAACGTCGCCCAGGGCAATTGAAACCGCTCCGGTTAACGTTGCCATGTCGATAATTCTGGTGGCGCCCAACTTTTTCGCATAAGCGATGGCATCCGCGAGAACAAGCCGGCCCTCAGCATCGGTGTTTATAACTTCAATCGTCTTGCCGGTCATGGCCCGCACGATATCACCTGGCTTCGTTGCTTTCCCGGAAGGGAGATTCTCGGAGCAGGGCGCAACTCCCAGGACGGAAATTGAAGGCTTTAACTGGGCAATCGCCCGCATTGCCCCCAACACAGTGGCGCCACCCGTCATGTCATATTTCATTAGTTCCATGTTCTCGCCAGGCTTGAGCGAGATGCCGCCCGAATCAAAAGTGATTCCCTTACCCACTAGAGCCAGTAACTGCCCACTATCCTTCGCGGGTTTCGCAGGTGTGTACTTCAGGATAATTAATTTCGCCGGCTCATCTGACCCGCGAGAGACGCTCAACAGAGATCCCATGCCCTCTTTCTGCATGCGTGCTTCGTCGAGCACGTCGATACTTAGATTAAACTCCCTGGCGATCTCCTGGGCCCGTTCCGCCATATTTGTCGGCGTCAGGTAAGCGCCCGGCTCGTTGGCCATATCGCGCGTGAAGTTTACAGACTCGCCGACAATCTGACCGCGCTTTATTCCCCGGTTCACCGCATCTTTATCGGCGCCCTCAACAATAACGACCAAGCGATCAATGACCTTTTGCTCTTTGTCTGACGTGCGATACTTATCGATCTCAAAGAGACCAATGATCGCGCCCTCGACCACCCTGGCCGCGATCAATTCCGGGTTATCCTCAAGCCGCGGCACAACGGCAATCGACTTCGCATTCTTACCGCGCAGATAACGAGCAGCGGTGCCGGCGAACTCCGAAACGCGAGCCGCGTTATACTCCACCTTCTCACCAGCGCCGATCAGCAGGAGACGTTGGGCCTTGAGACCTCCTGCCGGACCCACGTGCAAATATGCAGTCTCGCCTTCCTTGCCTTTGAACTCCTCAGAATCGATTACAGAGTTGACCATGCCGCCGCAAGCCGCGTCGAGGTCTTTCAAGAATCCACCATCAGCCTTCTCGTCCTTAAAAACAGCTACGGCTAACGCGTGAGCGTCAACTTCCTGGTAAGGGCCGGGTCTACCTTCAACGTTCATTAGTTTTTTGCTGACCTCGATTCTTCAAGATAAGTGCTCTAACGATTGCGCTCTTTCAGTTGCGCCTGCGTCTCGCGATCAATCGTGCGGCGCATTTCAGTTTCGCGCTTGTCATACATCTTCTTCCCTCGCGCAACTCCAACTTCAAGCTTGATTCGCCCGTTTTTCAGATAGACACGGGTCGCCACGAGCGTCATCCCCTGCTTCACGGCAGCTTCTTCCAGTCGCCCTATCTCGCGCCGGTGCAGCAGCAGTTTCCGTGTCCTTAAGGGCTCATGATTCTCACGATTACCATGAGAATAAGGGGAAATGTGGGCATTAAACAACCACACTTCGTCGTCGCGCACGGCCACATACGATTCTTTCAACTGAATGCGGCCCCCCATCACACTTTTCACCTCCGTTCCGGTCAAGACAATACCCGTCTCGTACTTATCTGAAATGTGATAGTTGTGAAACGCTGCTCGATTCGAAGCCAGAGGCTTTTCTTCCTTTACAGTAACCATTCAAATCTTACCTGGAACGCTTTCGCTAAAATTCTTCACGCAGCGGTCGGGTCATCAGGTGGGCCGCGGCATCTTGTGCCGACTTGCGCTCGTAAAGCACGGCGTGCACCTCACTCGTAATAGGCATTTCAACCCCGAGTCGTGTGGCCAGACGCTTGAGTGCCTGCGTAGTCTTCACTCCCTCAGCCACTTCCTTCATGCCGCTGGTAATCTCTTCCAGACTGCGACCCTTCCCCAACTCCTGGCCAACAAATCGATTGCGCGAGAGATTACCCGTGCAAGTAAGAACCAGGTCACCCAAACCGGCGAGTCCCATTAGCGTCTCCAACTTCGCGCCTTCTTTAAGAGCTATACGTGTCATCTCGGCGAGCCCCCGCGTGATTAGAGCAGCGATGCTGTTTGAACCGAATCCGAGCCCGGCCACCATCCCCGCGGCGATAGCCATCACGTTCTTGACCGAGCCGCCCAGTTCCGTTCCGACCACGTCATCGTTCGTATAAATGCGAAGGTTCTCAGAACTCAACTCCGCTTGCACACTACGACTGAGCGCGACACTGGCACTGGCTGCGACAACGGCTGTGGGATGCTTCTCGACAACCTCTTTAGCGAAAGACGGTCCGGAAAGACAAACGAATCGGGGCGAGAACTTTTCGCCTATAACTTCAGCAACTATCTGCGAAATGCGTTTGCCGGTGTCAATCTCGATCCCTTTCGTGGCGCTGACAAATATCATACCGGGATCCACAACCGGCAACACACTTGTCAGAACAGCTCTAGTCGCATGTGAAGGCGCGGCAAGTATGACGAACTCAGCCAGTTCCAGCGCTTCCTCAATCTTACCCGTGGCACGCACTCGTGCGGGTATGTGCGAATCAGGCAGGTAGACTGCATTCACATGTTGCCCGTTAACCGACTCAACAACTTCTACGTTCCGTGACCAGAGCCGCACCTCGTGGCCGCGCCGCGCCGCAATTATTCCCAGCGCCGTCCCCCAACACCCCGCCCCAATTACGGCAACACGCTTCATCTCACTCGGATCACGCCGCAGCAACTCATCACCGAAACTTACTCTCCCGTCCCTGCGCCAGTCGCGCGATATTCTCCCGGTGCGCAAACACAATCAACAGCGCGCCGACCAACGCAACGGTCATCAGCGGCGGGAAATCAGCTTGCGGCGAAACGAACATATGCTTCAACAACGCCATTATCGGCATCGATAGCGCCGCGACCATCGAACCTAATGACACGTACCTCGTCAACAGCACGACCCCTATGAAGATCAACGCGGCTACTGCGACGACTGCGGGCATCAAGACCAGGAACACGCCGACTCCTGTTGCGACCCCCTTCCCTCCTCGAAATTTCAGCCACACCGGAAAGATGTGCCCAATCATCACGGCCAAAGCCGCTGCCGCCGCCCACCATGCGGCTGAACTTTGTAGGGGCGGACCTCTGTGCGCGCCCGCCGCCGGCACACTCAGAACCCACATAGCAATCAAAACAGCGGCTGCACCCTTGAGCGCGTCGAGAAGCAAAGTCAACATGCCCGCCACTTTTCCAGCGCTGCGTGCGACATTCGTCGCCCCAGTTCCACCAGAACCTGTCTGCGTGATGTCGGCGCCTTGCTTTGCTCGAACAACTAAATAGCCAAATGGAATCGATCCCACCAGGTATGCAATGACGATGACAAACGCGGGTCGCACGCTAACACTGTTCTCCACCGACGCGATAACTTTCAGGATTGAACGACGAGACTATCATAACCGGTCTGCGGAGCGACAAGCGGCAGTCGAAAGCGAAGAATTGGGGTTATCGGGGCTATCAATGCTTGTGGGCGAATAATCAGCATATCTAAGCACGGCTTCTGGCTATTGCTCGGAGGACTTGAGTCGTTTCTTCGAAGCAATCGAGTTCTTCCTATTTGTGTTTGGCCTGAACTTGAAACCACCAGGCCGCAAATGATCCATTCGCAGATTCCTGACCGGCTCCCAACTCTTGTTTTCGCGTAAGCTGCGCACTAAACTCCCTTCATGAGTACAAACATATTAGACACCGCAAAAAGCCTGCCGCTGTCTGAGCGAATTGAACTGGTAGAAGCGCTTTGGGAAAGCATCATCCAGGACGGTTACGAGCCTGAGGTGACGCCCGCACAGGCGGAGGAATTGGATCGCCGACTGGCAGCGCATGAGAAGAATCCTGACGACGTTGTTTCGTGGGGGACGGTCAAGGCTGATCTTGAATCCAAGTATGGGAAGAGCTGATGCCGCTTCCTTTGGTTTTTCGTCGCATCGCCCAGCTCGAACTCGATGAATCAGTATCGTGGTACGAAAACAAACGGATGGGACTTGGCAGGGAGTTTAGGCTTGAGATTGAAAAGCACCTTGAAAAAATAGCTAACCAGCCCCAACGGTTCAGGCAGATTCGTGGACAAGTTCGTAGGGTCGTCCTGCAACGTTTTCCCTATTCAATATATTTCTTGGCCGAAGCCGACAGAATAATTGTTCTAGCTGTCTTCCACGCTCGACGAGCGCCTCAAAATCTAGAACCTCGCTTCCTAACTCAAGCCTAAATGAACCGGTTCTGCTTTTCCCCCTTCCAAATCGCGATTCTTGGGTGGAGATGGAGACGGGTTTTTAGGTAGCAGTGTGATAGGTGAGAGCGGCGAACGGGGCCCTGCTAAACTTTGTAGTTGCGACCAATCCTTTTCGACAACAAAAGTGCATCCGCTGGCCAATGCCATCAATTTCCTTAGGGCTTCGGCTTTCCGGTCATGGGCACGAAAGCTACTGGAATGGTACGACGCTCGACTACTCCTGATTCGGTCTTGGTAATGATGACCATCTGTTGGAAGCTCTTGCCGACGGGAATAACCATCTTGCCGCGCACCGCCAATTGCTCGATCAACGCCTTCGGCACTTCGTCGGGTGCAGCCGTGACGACAATCGCATCAAAAGGGGCGTGCTCCAACCAACCTTCGTAACCATTGCCGGTTTTCACCTGTAGGTTCTTATAACCCATCTCACGAAGTAGAGTGCGCGCGCTCTCCGCCAGTTCAGGAATGATCTCGATCGTATAAACCTCCTTGGCCAGTTCCGCCAACACCGCCGCCTGATATCCGGAACCAGTCCCGATCTCCAGTACCTTTTCGCCCGCCGCGATTTCCGCCGCCTCAGTCATGTAACCAACTATGAAAGGTTGCGAGATCGTCTGATCCTGGCCTATGGGCAAAGGGCGGTTCTGATAGGCGAGATGGCGAGACGCCGGAGGGACAAACCTGTGACGTGGCACTTTTGCCAGCGCATCCAGCACTCCCTGGTTTTGTATTCCTTCAGAGCGTAGCTGCTCGACCAATTGACGTCTTTGTTTTGCGTATTCTTCATTGGTGACATGCTGAGTAGCGGATTGGTCTGAAGCAGACGGAAGCCCACAGCCGGGTAGCGGCAGGAGCAGCACACTAACTAGCAACCATGCGTGTTTAATCATAAGTTCCCCTATCAGAAATTAATGCGGGCAACTGGAAAGTCAACTGTTGGTAATCGATTCAGTTGCGCGTGCTTGCCACTCGCTGGAAATTTCGGGCAAGCAAGAATACCGGGATTCCCATTAGTAGGACCAGAATGCCGGCAAGCGCCCCAATACCACTCGAAACAGCCTGGTCTTCTCCACTCAGCCTGCGAGATGCCTCGAACACGTAAACGATGCTTGCCTGCAACATGTAAAGGCAACTTAGACAAAATGCCACCGGCAGCAGGGGGTACAGCGGTGTACGAAACGGCCGCACGACATCTGGTTCCCTGATTCGCAGCACGATCAAAGAGAGCCCAACCATGAAAAAGAAAAACCAGAAGACTGGCGCCGTATACTCAACCATTGTAGCAAAACCCTTCCGCGTCAGCGTCCCGATCAATACCAAACCCAGAGCGAGCGCGCCCTGAACTAACAAGGCGTTGGTTGGCGTGTTGCCGCTCTTTTGCCATCGCCCCAGGAATCCAAACATTGGAAAGTCGCGGCCGAAAGCGTAATTGGTGCGTGCGCCCGTGAACACAGTGGCGTTGGCGGAAGTAATTGCGGAAATGGCAACCAGTAGGGTAACAAACAGCGCCCCGCGGTCGCCCACTGCCAGCTTCATCAAATCGGTGGCGACAGCTTCAGAACTGGCCACTCCAGACAAACCGAGCCCGCGCAAATACGCCCAGTTAACCAGTAGGTAAAGACCGGTAACGATGGCAATGCTTAAAAGCAGCGCCCGTGCTACGTCGCGCCGATCGGTGGTTTCCGCGGAGATGTAAGCTGCCTCATTCCAGCCGCCGTAGGTCAAAAGCACAAAAACCATCGCCAGACCAATTGAACCCACTGAACTCTGCAGCGGCGCCGACTGAGCCGCACCAGAAGGCGAGTCGACCAAAAATAACCCGGCAATTATGATCAGGAGCAAACTAAACACTTCTACGACGGTCAGGTAGTTTTGAGTACGCGTGCCCTGATGCACACCCAGGACGTTGAGCCCCGTCAAAATCACCACTAGCAAAGCTGCGTAAATTGACGGCGAATACTCTCCCAGACGCAACAATTGCGAGGCATAGTCGCCAAACACAAACGAGAGCAATGCCACCGAACCAGTTTGAATGACAGTCACCCGCGACCAGACGAACAAGAAAGAGAGTGGCCTGCCGTAAGCCCTGCTGAGATAGTGATAGTCACCGCCGGTATGCGGATAAGTGGCGGTAAGTTCGGCATAACAAAAGGCGCCAATCAAAGAGACTATGCCGCCGGCAAGCCACAGAAGCAGCGCATTGGTTTCGCTGCTGACGTTGGCGGCAACCAGCGAAGGCGTACGAAAAATTCCAGCCCCAACCACGATGCCAACGATCATGGCGACGGCATCCTTCAAAGAAAGCGTCGGAACTACCTCCGCCACTTCGCCCGGCTTTGTTGCGATGCGCTTCACTGCCATGAATCGGAAGGATAGTGGGTCAGTTTGATTCTGGAAGTTTAGACTTCAACCTTCAGGTTGGCGTTTCGTGACCATCAAACTAAAGTTTGATGAACTCTAAACTGACCCACTACCATCGAAAGGCTTCAGTTGACGATCTGTACGAAGACTGCCAGGGAAAGTTATGGCTGCACGTCCCGTCAATCATTGTTTGGCAGTCTTCTTCTGCGGAATGATCCAATAGTAAATCGTCCGCTCCCCCTCAGCGCTTGCCGTCTTGTCGGGCTTCCAATCGCCCATGTCAAACGCGTGAGAAACGACCCGCGTACCCGGCTTCAACTCGCTCAGGAGTTTTGGACGCAGCTTGAGGTTAATATCCGGCAGCAGATAGAGCGTAACTACGGATGCTTCTTTAAAGTCAGTCTGAAAAAGATCCTGTTGGATAAACTTGACGCGTTCGCTGACCCCGGCCTGTTTGGCGTTGGCGTTCGCTTCCTTTATTCGGTCCGGATCAATATCGACGCCAACGCCGCGCGCTCCGTATTTTTTGGCAGCGGTGATAACGATGCGCCCATCACCGCAACCCAGGTCATACACTACGTCATCCTTTTTTACTGCGGCCATACTAAGCATCGCATCAACCACAGTTTGAGGCGTTGGAACATAAGGCACATCCAGCTTCTTCTCTTGTGGCTCCTGTCCATGAGCGACTACTAGTAAGCTTGCGACAACGAGTGTGAGAAAGAACTTACAGACCTTCTGGTTTCGCATTTCGGTTTCTCTCCTTACAGTTCTTCAGCTTTGGCGTCTTCAGAACTTGTCGGAACCGTGACGCCACTTTGCGAAAGCCCGCGCAAGCGAGCCCCAGCTTTGGTTGGGTAAAACGAAAGGGGGGAGAAGTGGAGACTATACCAACCTACTCTCAGCGACAAGTTATCAATAGACCGGATAAGCAACAGCCGAAAGCGAAGAACCGGGGGCTATCGGGGCAGATTAATCATACCGAGGCGCAGTCGCGAACGGATGAAAACCTTCGAAATCTGATTGCGGGCGTCGATCGTTACTTCACGGAAGGTCGTAGTGGGAATTGAAGCTTTCACGTTTCGTGTCCGTTCGTGTAATTTCGTGGATCGTTCGTAGTTTTTCGGCGGCCTGCTAGATTAACCTTCTTCGCAAAAGATCCAGCGCCGCCTGCGAAGCGCGCCAGCGGATCAGGTGACGATCACCCGGAAGCATTAATTTGCGATGTTCCGTTTTAACCTCGCTGGCGAGTGCGATGTAGACCAACCCCACCGGCTTCTCCTGGGTCCCTCCTCCGGGACCCGCAATTCCGGTTACGGCAAGGCCAAAGTCTGTTCCCGCCCGTTTTCGAATCCCTTCGGCCATCGCTTCAGCTACCGGCGCGCTCACCGCTCCATGTTCGAGCAGCAGCACTGGTTCGACGCCGATCGTTTTGGTCTTCGACTCATTTGAATAAGCCACCACGCCTTCGATGAAGTAACGAGATGAGCCGGCCATGTCTGTAAGTCGCTCGGCGATCAGCCCACCAGTACAACTTTCTGCCACCGCTATGGTGTAGCGTCCAATAGATAATCGGAGACCGACGATCTCCTCCATTTGCTCTCCTCGAAATGCAAAGATCGAGTGGCCCAATTCCGATTCGAGCTCGGCTGACACTTTGTCCAGCAGCGTCTCGGCATCTGCTTCCGTTCGACCTCGTGCCGTAAGCTGAACTTCGATTTCGCTCTTGTTGAAGAGAATCGTGGTTTGGGGATTGGTGTAGCGAGTGTAGATGGGAGCAATCCTCTCGTCGACTGCCGACTCTCCCATTCCTGCTACCCGCAAGACGCGACGGACCACGCGCAAGTGTCCGGCCTTCGACTCGAGCCTTGGCTGCACATGATTCTCGAACATCGGACGCATTTCCCTGGGAGGACCGGGCAAAAGGGCGATCGACGTGTCGTCGTGCTCAATAAACAGACCCGGCGCTGTGCCGTTCGGATTGTCGAGCACCTCCGCGCCGTCAATAACCATTGCCTGCCGGGAATTGCGTTCCGGCATCGTGAGTCCAAAACTCAGGAAACGCTTCCGTATATCTTCCAGCACCGACTCATCGAGAAACAGGCGTCGACCCAAAGCCCGCGCAGCTACCTTGCGGGTGATGTCATCTTCGGTGGGTCCAAGCCCGCCGGTGGTGATCACGACTCGAGATCGTTTAACTGCATCTCTGATCGTCTCCTCCAGACGGGAATCATCGTCGCCGACGATGGTCTTCAGCTTCACTTCAATACCTATGCTATTGAGTTTTTCAGTGAGCCAGAGGCTGTTCGTGTCGGTGCGGTCGGGGGCCAATAATTCCGAACCAATCGCGATAATTTCAGCTGTTAGGGTTGGTGCCAGCAAGATTGGGGAGTCTAACAGAAACTAGTGGAGCCAGTTTTCTCTCAGTCAGGAAAACGATCCACTAAATCACACGAACTGACACGAACTTCGCCTTAGTGTTTTTTCGTGTGAATTCGTGGATCGTCCCTCTTCTGTTTTTGACTAAGCCTCAGACAAGACGGCGGAGGATTGCGTCGCTAGCCTGTTTCGTGGAAAGGTCACCGCCAAGATCTTGCGTGGTCTCATTTTCTGAAACAGCGCCGCGAACGGCCGCTTCAATCGCTTTTCCGGCTTCCGCATAACCGAGGTACTCCAACATCATTGCTGAAGTCAGTAGCGCTCCAATCGGATTCGCGGCACCTTTCCCTGCGAGCGGCGGAGCGCTTCCATGTACTGGTTCAAATAATGAGACCTTGCCCGGATGGATGTTCCCCGAAGCGGCCAACCCAAGCCCACCCTGAATCGCTGCTCCCAGGTCAGTAAGGATGTCGCCGAAAAGATTATTGCTGACGATCACGTCATACTGCGCGGGATCCATCACCATGAACATGGCCATCGCATCAACGTACTGGTGGTTCGCGTCAATCTCCGGGTACCCGGCGGCCACCTCCTTGAAGACCCTCTGCCAGAGATCGCCTCCGAATCGCTGTACGTTCGACTTGTCGGCCATCGTGACCCGCTTGCGCCCTTGCGCTCGCGCATACTCAAAAGCGGCTACAATAATTCGCTCGACTCCGCGACGAGTGTTTAGCTCCTCCTGAGTAGCGATCTCTTCACCAGTTCCCTTTTTAAGAAAACCGCCGGCTCCGCAATAAGCGCCCTCGGTATTCTCACGGAAAACGACGAAATCGATGTCTTCGACCGTGCGGTTGTTGAGCGGGGTCAGACGTGAATCAAGCAAGCGGACCGGGCGTAAATTGATGTAAAGATCCAGTCCCCGCCTCATCCCCAACAAAATTTCTTCAGCATGTTGATTAGAAGCAACCCGAGGATCACCAAAGGCTCCCGCAAGAATTGCCTGAAACTCTTCGGAGAGCATCTCCAGCGCGCCGGCAGGCAAACCCACGCCTTCTTTGAGAAACTTTTCAGCGCCCCAATCCAAGTGGACCAATTCAAGCTGGACGTCGTGCGATACACGCAAGGCTTCGAGCGTGCGCACGGCTTCAGCAATTACCTCCGGTCCAATTCCGTCACCGGGAATTACAGCTACTCTTTTCATCTGCTTTTGCTTAAGAGGCGTTGCTCAACGCGAGGTAAGCTGGCCGCCACCACATCGCCGACAATCTTCATGCTGCGCGTCGATACCTTGTCTATCGTGTCGTCCGGCGTGTGCCAGTAGGGATAGCTGTTGAGCTGAATGATATCCACTGCGTCTACGCCGGCTCTTAGAAAAGGCACGTGATCATCGCCGCCTACTCCTTCCGGACGATCCACGAACACCGAGCCATATCCCATTTCGCGAGCAGTTTGCCAGATGATGTCCTGGAGCCATTTGGTGCTCATCGTATCGCGGCCCAATTCGAGATTGCTGTATCCCATCAAGTCCAAAAGAATAAGGGCGCGCACCCGATCCAACTGATTTTTGTTTCGCAGCTCGGAAACATAGTGCCGGCTGCCGTAGGTGTTATCCGGCGCGCCTGGTTTTCCGCACTCGTCCCAGCCCTCGCAGAAGGATTCCTCGCCGTCAAAGAATACGAGCCAGTAGGTAAACTTCGGTTTCCGGCCATCACCCGACAGCACCCGTCCCAGCTCAATCAGAGTTCCCACCGAAGCGCCGGGATCATTCGCGCCGACGAAATGCATGTCCTTGTAGAACTTTGTATCGTAGTGACTGCTGAGAATAATTACGTCCTGGGACTCGCCGGGAATTTCCGCCGTAATATTGCCCATCTTCTTTTCACCCAGGGGGGTGGACGCGACGAACTCGTCCGTCGAAACCGTTAGACTATAAGACTTCAACTCGTTCACGATGTATTCACGCGATTTGGCCGACTGCGGTGAACCGGGGGGGCGTGGTCCAATCTCCACCTGTTTGCGCACATGGGCCATGGCTCGCTCGCCGTTGAAGGCCACCGCGCCGGGTACGACTGCCGACACCTTGGCTGGCCGCGTGGAGACGCCGACGTTTCCACCATCGGGCGGGGCACTCCTGGGACAAGCCAAAAAAAGCAGAGGCCCCAGCAGGCATAAGGTTGTGGAACCCATCTGAATTACAGATTTCCTTTTGACGTTGTCTAAGTTCTTTTTTCTTTTGGTCATGTGTGGCTTCGAATGGCGCCGCGACTGCTGGATGCGACTCTTTACAGAACCGGGGGCGATAGCCACCGCACTCGACCCAGGGTTGATTCACGTGAAACCACAATTCTGCGTACTCTGTTAGAACCAAGAGATTTCGTCAGTTGAGTGCGGTCGCTCCCGGTTCCGGCTGGGTCGCTATCTGGTTGATCGGGCCAATGAAGACCGGTCGCCTTCTCGAGACTTTTCCGCCTGTTTTTCCGCATCACGTTTTGCGCGGCGACAATCGGCGCAGATGCCAATGATCCGAAGTAAATGTTGCTGCACCTCAAACTTGTGTTTTGCGGCCATAGCATCCTGAATGGCTTCGAGTTCCGCCGAGAAGAACTCAATGATCTTGCCACAGTTGGAACAGATCATGTGGTCATGGTGTTGGTGTTTGTAGTTATGTTCGTAGTGGGTCAGACCATCACCGAAGCGAACTTCGCGCGCCAGACCGGCTTCGGCCAGCAGTTTTAGAGTGCGGTAGACAGTGGTTTGACCGACGGAGGAGTCTTCCTTATGTACCAGCCGGTAAAGATCTTCACTGGACAAGTGTTCTTCAGTGCGCAGAAAAACATCCAGGATAAGGTCGCGCTGGGCCGTACGTTTGAGGCCCTTCCTCTGGATATGTGCCAGGAATACTTCCTGCTCTTCAGTCATGATTCCCGCCGGTGTTCGAGTTCTTGTTTTTCAGACTAGCAACTGAATCTTACCATTCTCGTGATCACTATTGTAGGGGTGTCCCTCCGTGGGCACCCCAGGCATCGCTACAGTCGCCCCCAGCGTAACGACGGTGCATCCGCTAAACAGTCCGGTTCAGTTCGACTCTGGAAGTTCGGAGATCAACCTTTAGGTTGCGGCTTAGCAGAACTGCAAGCTAAAGCCTGACGAACTCTAAACTGAACCCGGTCCGCAAACCAGCGATGTTGTTAGAGCGATGTTGTTAGAGCGATTGTGACGTTTATATTCGCCATGTTATCTTGACGCCCGATGCCGGGGTGGCGGAATGGCAGACGCTACGGACTTAAAATCCGTTGTCCGTAAGGGCGTGCGGGTTCGACTCCCGCCCTCGGCACCAATCATTCCAATAACTTAGAGCCAATCGTCAGTTCTCTT
>JALZJF010000229.1 GCA_030859905.1 Acidobacteriota bacterium | reverse complement strand
GCGATTCCGTATCTGCGCGCACCCAGTTTCGGAAAGCTTCCACGACTCGATCTGTCATCGGATAGTCACCGGGTCTTGGGTTTTTCCCGTATTGAACTTTTTCAACCTTATAGGATTCAAGACCCGGCATCAGACCCGCGGCGAGTTGCCGTGTAAACTGAAATGCTGCCTCCGCAATTCTGTTGCGCAACGGCGTGAAATTGAGCGGCTTTATCTCGATATCAGGCCGGATGCCTCCGCCGCCATAAAATACCCGACCGGCTGCCGTTTTCACCGCTGGACCATTTGAAGTGAGCGGAGGAGGAGCAGGTTGCGTCAGTGGCAATGTCGGATTGACTGCGGGCGAAGGCGATGACTGCAAGGGTGTGTCGTCCAGGTCGTGTCTGACGATGTAGTCATAAAATGAACCAATCGAGTAGTCGCGCTGAAGTGATCGGCCGTAGGGAGTGTAGTAGCGCGCAGTCGTCAGAGTGAGTCCGGTATTGAATGGCAACTGGAAGACCCGTTGGACCAAACCCTTGCCGAAGCTGGTTTCGCCGACAATCAATCCCCGTCCGTGATCCTGGATCGCGCCGGCGACAATCTCTGAGGCCGACGCCGTGCCTCGGTTTATCAGCACGACTATCGGCACATCTTCCGGTTCGGCGCCGCTTGATTTATAAACGATCGGTTCACTGTATTCACTCCGACCCCGCACCGACACCACTACTTGTCCTCGTGGCAGGAACTCACTAGAGACGTCAATCGCTTGATCAAGTAACCCGCCCGGATTACCCCGCAGATCGAGCACGAGCTGGCGCATGCCCTGACCTTTTAGTTTTTTGAGTGCCTCGCGCAATTCTTCGTCGCTGGTATGTTGAAATCCGCGCGTCAGGCCGATGTAGCCTGTGCCCGGACGAATCATATAAGCGTCGCGTATCGAAGGCAGCGGCACCGCCTCTCTTACAATCGTGAAATAAAGCGGCGCTTCCGAGCCCGCTCGCGCTACCTTTATTGTTACCGGCTCGCCGCGCCCGCCGCGGACATGTTTTGAAACCTGCTCGCTCGGCCAATCACGCGCGTCTTTCCCATCCACCTCAAGAATGCGATCGCCGTATCTAAGTCCCAGGTGCGCCGCAGGTGTGTTTTCCACGGCCGACTGAATGTAGACCCCGTCACGATGTTGCACTATGGTTACGCCGATTCCGTAGAAACGTGAGTCTTGATCCTCTTTGAGCTTTCTAAATTCATTGTAGGGGAAATACATCGAGTGAGGGTCGAGCGTGGTGAGCATGCCCTGGACTGCCGCTTGGGTTGCCTTCTCATAGTCGATGTCCCCGGCGTAGCTGGAAGAGATTGTCGAGACCGCTTCGTTGTAGTCCTTTTCGATTTCCTCCGCAGGCCTATCCGGGACCGAACCGCCCACGGAAACCGAGCGCCGGAGTCGCCGCGAGCTGCCGATCGTGCCGCCCACGACCGCCGCTACCAGAATGATCATACCGGCAATGATTATTAATCTTTTGGTCATCTTTTACGTGCTTTGAAGCCAATTGCTCCTAACCGCCCGGCGGTTCACACGAAAATATAACATAGTGACACGCCTTCTTCCGAAGGAGGCCGGCATTCGCTGCATTCGCTGCATGATATATTGAGCTATCGAATGTCCGTCTCTCTCTCTATTGTCGTTCCGGCCTACAACGAAGCCGTGCGTCTGGGTACGACGTTACCTAAGATACTCGAATATCTCAGTAACAATGTTCCTGAGTCTGAACTGATCGTGGTCGACGACGGCTCAACAGACAACACGGCTGCGGCCGCCAGGGAAATATTCTCCGCAGCGGAACGAGTGCGTACTTCCGTGCTCAGCTACCAGTCAAACCTTGGCAAAGGACGAGCAGTCAGGTTGGGGTTGCTGGCTTCGCGAGGCGAATTGGCATTGTTTTCCGATGCTGACCTTTCGACGCCGATTACCGAAACCCCAAAACTGGTAGAAGCGATCCTGCGGGGAGAATGTGACCTGGCATTCGGGTCCCGGGCCCTGGACCGAGCCCTGATCGGCGTGCATCAACCCTGGCGGCGAGAGCAAGGTGGTCGGGTTTTCAACCTTATCGTACGACTGGCCACGGGTCTTCCCTTCTGGGACACTCAATGCGGCTTCAAAGCTTTTCGGATGAGCGTATGTCGCCCGATCATTGAAGGCGCGACGGTTGACCGCTTTGGATTTGATGTTGAACTCCTTTACATCGCTTATCGAGCCGGCTTGCGACTTAAAGAAGTGCCGGTTCGATGGGATCATTACGAAGGAAGCAAGGTAAACGTAGCGAGTGATAGTGTGAAGATGCTTGGTGAGGTGGCTCTGATCCGACAACAAGCCCGTCGGGGAATCTATGACAAGGCGGTAAGGGCCATCAGAGAGTCGGGACCCATCAACAACAGAACCGAGGAGCGGTAGCGACCGGGTAAGTGTGTGTCTCACTCAAACTTAATATGGAGTAAGTTCTTGTTGTTTGGATCTTGCGAGACTAATACACTGCCCAGCAACTAGACATGATCGCCCGACTCAACGTCAACATCGACCACGTCGCCACGGTGCGGCAGGCCAGGCGTGCGCCTGAGCCCAGCATCATCGCCGCGGCAATGATTTGTGAACAGGCAGGCGCCGATGGCATCACGGTCCACCTGCGCGGCGACCGCCGTCACATTCAGGATGACGATCTGAGAACGTTGCGCGACGCCGTGGCGACATATCTGAACCTGGAAATGGCGGCGACTGAGGAGATGTTGAAAATCGCGCTCGAACGTCGCCCGGACGCGGTGACGCTGGTGGCTGAGAGTCCAAACGAGATAACCACCGAAGGCGGATTGGATGTCAAAGCAAACATGTCAATCGTGCGAGCTACAGTGAGTCGCTTGCTGGAGGCCGAGATTCTCGCGAGCCTGTTCATAGATCCAGATCCCGCTCAGATCGAAGCTGCGCATGTTGTGGGTGCGCAGCAGGTAGAGCTATGTACCGCAGTTTATGCCGACGCCACTCTCGGCGGGCGTAGCATTCACGGTGAGGGTGCGCTCCGTGCCGGGCAGGAACTGCGAAGACTGCGCGAAGGAGCGACGCTCGCCTCACAATATGGTTTAAGGGTTGCGGCCGGACATGGTCTGACCTACAGAAACGTCGGCCCGGTCGCCGCAATTTCTGAAATTACAGAATTCAACATAGGTCACAACATCGTATCGCGGGCAATCTTCAGCGGGCTCGATCGAGCGGTGCAAGAAATGCGTGAGGCTATCAGTGCCGGGAGCCTGCAAACAGACAGCAGACCAGTTGAAAGGAGACTCTCAGGATAGACAGGATTATTCAACTGCCAACTCTGGTAGCTCATCTTCATATTTTCCAATCAATACGCCAACAATTTCCATCAGGGATGCCAGCGGATGTGACTCATCTTCCCCAATTTCGTCAATCAAGCCATCAAGCAGCGACACAAGCCGCCGATATTCTTCCTCCGTATGCGGTACGAATATGGTACCGGCTAGCGAAGACCACGCATCCGCTGTTTTATTCACATCAAGGTTTTGCATTTCTTATTCCATCCACTTTCCCTCATCATATTCGGCATGGCTACATACCCACCTGAATGGCACGACTGCCTTCGCCCCAGCCAAGCATCAAACAGCTACCTGATACAAACATCTATCAACGCAACAACGTCTTCGACGAAGTGTGACGCTGCCTTTTCGACAAACTTCGCCTTGCGAGCATTAAAATCCACGGACTTTACTGCTCCACCATGACGAAGCCCGTCAACGATGTTATGAAGTCGCCCTTCTCAGGAACGTATGAGGGCATCTACCAATCTTCCTTCCCGACAGGTTCGCCAAATCTCTCTTCACTCACTTGGTAATCCGACGGCATCCGCGAAATCATCTCGGCTAAATCAAATCTCCCGCCGCTTGTGTTTTGTTCAAGGTCAGGCACGACAACATAAACCTTTGTCTTCTCCGGCAGGCTAACGTTTGCCGGAAGCCTAACTTGACCGTTTTCGACTGTGCCTTGAAAAGTTGTGACTGACATATGCCCTCCTCAAATGGCTTAATTCTACGACAACGAAGCGAAGAAGCCGAACGCCTCGCTTCACATGCCGCCCGCAAGCAGCATCCAACCAGACCGCGAGGAGGGACTTCCTAAGAATCACGCTATCGGGCGGTCCGGTGCAAGCGGTCGTTAGATGGCGAACGCTGACTAGCAAACCCTTCGTACTCCGGGCGCAAGCGACATTGAACAAACGCTTCCAAAAGCGAAAGTGCAAACACTCCGTGTCTGGAAGGGATGAGAAAATTAATTCGTGCGGTATTCTCGCAAATCCAAGCTTTAACGTTTGTGATATCCAGGCCGGTAGCGCCAACACTTGACTGAAGCTTCAACAACGACTTCGCGAGAGTGCTCGGTGCATTGGTGCCGTAATGCTGACTGCAGAATCGGGCAGTGCTATTTGGTCCAGCCTTCCCAACTTTCAAACAGCGGTCACCAAACATAAATGCGTAAACCCCAAACTTTCCTATTGGCAATGAGGACGGCGGTCGATGCGGCGCGGGTAGGATATACACCTCGATGTCGGGTCGTGGAATAGCGATGCCAGCGAGTGCTGCCGCTTCAACGAAATCGTCCGCAATCGTGTCCCCGATCTCTGCGATGACCATACTTGCGATCTAAGTATCTAATTGAATAAATTGAACAGCCCAATGGCCCTCTTGAGAAACGTCGATTCGGACGCATAGTCGCCGCGGTTCATTAGTTTCGCAGTCCAGACAGCAGGCCAGTTGGCAGGAGAATCTCGATTGATGGCTTAGCTGCTGGATTTTCCGGTGGCGAGCTGCAGGCGGACCGTGGCGCGGTCGAGTTCAATGCGGGCCTCTTCGAGATCTTCTTCCGTCCCACTCCACGAACTCAGTCGTTTCTCCACCTGTTCACGAGCCGATCGGGCTTGAGCTGCATCGATCTCCTCGGGACGCTCAGCAATTTCAGCCAGCACCGACACGTGATCATCCCGCACCTCCAGAAAGCCCCCGGAAATGTGCAACTGAGACGTCCG
>JALZJF010000228.1 GCA_030859905.1 Acidobacteriota bacterium | reverse complement strand
CTCTCAACTCCCGCTGCAGCGCGAAGCGTTAACATGACCATCCAACTCCAGCTGCAAATTCGTTTCCGCTTATCATCAGTGATGCCGCCGAACGCTGGCCTTCAGCTGCGGCGCGCGATCAGCATTCCACCTTAGTAGGAATAGATTGCTTGAGAAGCATGCTGTCGCGCCGTCAGCTGCAAGCGTTTGTTGGATGCGGCCTCCCGGGAACTATTCAAACATTCTTAGCTTCGCGGCGTCAGTGACGAAAGCCTCGAAGAACTCTTTCACGCTTCGGGCAACCAGCTCTGGTTCTTCCCCGTCGAAGTAATCTACGCATACTGCGGACGTTTCCATGCTTTCGTACTTAAAACAATAGAGGTGCGAATCAATCAGGAAATCGGCGAACAGAATATAAGGCCGTTGGTAACGAGAGTTTTCTTCAACGACGCGCTCCAGAGACCAAAGCGACCACATATGGGAATCCGATTCACCCTCTTCCATTCCACCTGTTGCACAATAGAGAGCAACCACATCAGAAGAATAGGGCCGGCCAATTCTGCCTAAGGTATCCCGCACGACTGACTCTGCGATTGGTGTGTGCAGATCGATTCCGTCGCGCTCCCAAGTCTTAATCGCGGTTTCGATAGCGCTCAAGATTCTTTGCCCTACAAAAGAAGAAGCATCCAACGCCCGCGCTCACCGGCGCCGAGTGAGCAAAGCGAACGAGGGAACCCCAGCGGGGCGAGCTTGCGAAGCGACGCTGGGGCGTCCGAGTGCAGCGCGTTGTTGGGCGCCACTACCGTACTCAATATGCGACGGGATTCCTGATAAAACGCCATAATATCTTGCACGCCACTGACCAGCTACGCACCTGGCGCTGAACATGATTGGATATCCGGTCAAGTGCATCCCGATCGTACAGATTTCCATTGAAGATCACCGATTCGATGCGCTGCGTGTTGCGGATATCTTGCAGAGGATCAGCGCCGAGCAGAAGGAGGTCCGCGACCTTGCCGACGGCCACGACGCCATACTGCTCTTCGAGGCCGAAGTATTCGGCCGGTGCCAGGGTCGCGGCGTGTAACGCGGCCGCTGGCGTAAGGCCCGCCAGAACTAACTGCTCCAGCTCTCGATGTACGTCAGCGCCTGCGATGATGTAATCCGTTCCCACAAGGATCTTCACGCCTGAACGATAGGCGGCGCCGGTCAGGTTCAGACCCTTTCGATAGAACTCACGATAAGTCTCGCGCGCTTCTGGCCAGGGGTCCTTCGCCAGAGTTCCGTCGACATCCTCCAGCCACTGCCACTTCATCAATGGGTGCAGATAGCGCAGCAGCGGGTCGTCGCGTACAGAAGCATCCTCGGCATAGGCATCCACCCAGCGTGTCAGATGAGTTGGCACATACCATGTGCCTTCGCTCTTCATCGCCGCGAAGATACCCTCAGCCATCTGCGGGTCGTGATCATCGAGCATTTGCCGTCGATCTTCACGCCAGCGAGGAGTGCCCGCCAACTCACGGAGCTCTGCGCTGCCACTGAACGAGTCGTGCAAGATGAACTTGGCGTGTTCGATACTCTTCTGATGCGCTGCCGCCTCGATGGCGCTCACGGCGTGCGGCCGATGGCCAACGACCTCGACCCCCAGCCGCCGCGCCTCCTCGGCAAGAGCGAAATAGGCTTCCCGCGGGATTTGGTCATAGACCTTGATCGCCTCCACCTTTCCTGCGAAGTGGCGGACAAAAGCTCGCGCGTGCTCGGGCGTCGCAGTTCCAAAAAACTCTGGAAGCCCCTTCATGCGGTCAAGCATCCCAGGACCATTCGCCATGAAACTGGTCGAGGCCACGATGCGAGGGCCAACGCGCTCAGCAGCAACCGCTTCAGCGGTCCACCGGCGCTTGTCTTCAGGGCAGGCGATGAAGGGGTCGTTGGGCTGGGGGCAGCCTTGCATATCTCGCACGTTGGTCACGCCGTAAGCAATGTAGAGAGGCATGTCCAGTAACGGCGAAAATGCATATACATGGGTATGCATATCCCAGAGGGCTGGCAGCAGGAAGCGATCACTGCCATTGATGACCTGCGCCGCCCGCGGAACGTCGATATCGGCAGTGTGCCCAACAGCAACGATGAGGCCGTCTTCGACCAACACCGTCTGCCTGGGTACCAGCTTGGCCTCCTGAACATCGACTACCGTCACATCGATGATTGCCAGCGGTGTCGTGGTGCGTGCCGGAGCCACCGAGTCAACTGGCCAAAAGACGCCCACCGTGAATAGCGCCGAGAGGGCAGCTACTAGAGCGGCTAGGAATACAACACCGCGCTTTAAGTAGGTTGCTTTCAATCTGATCCGCTCCGCCGGGTGCTGGGTGGTCTGCGTGCCGAAGGCGCCCAACGCCGCGCTTCAGCCGCGCCGAGCGCAGGCATTCAATCATCGACGCGAGGAAGTATCTTGAGAAGCACGCTATCGAGGCGTCGGCTGCAAGCGCTTGTTCGGGTTGCGCTCGCTATCGCCGCTCCGCCGAGCGTTACCACACAGCCATTTCCTCAAACGAACCACGCACCGCCCCGGCTGACGTACAACCTGCTGCAAGATGGAATGAAGGGGACGAGTCAAGCAGCGACGAGCGGCAGGGCTGAGAGATAACACGCAACCTGACCTTCACACAACCTTACTCTCGCTACCTAGATCGAGGCGGGAGCGGCACCTGCTTCGCTGAAACAAGTCACCTTTCTCCTCCCTCAACGCGCAGCCGAACGCCGCGCTTCAGCGGCCGGGCGACAACTGCGCTAGCGGCAAGTTGTCGATGAGAAGCATGCTGATACCGGTCCGCTGCAAGCGCTTGTTAGATGCCACATCGTTAGCATCAATACTCTTTCGGAACCGGCACTGGAACATCCATAGTTCCGTCTTTCAGAAGTTGTTGCATCGCTACTGCCATCTCAACGTAAGTGGATACATACGGCGGGAACAGGGCGTACGTGGAATCGCCTTTCAGAGTCTTTATTCTCACGACGGGCGCTTTGAACTCTGGCCCGCCTTGAAAGACATCTATGAATTGCTTCTTGTGTTTGGCATAAAGATCCTGATTCACTGCATTCGCCAGTTGCTCGGAGTCGTTAAAAATGGGCACATTTTGTCGACCATTTTCATACGACAACATCGCTGGACTAAAGAAATTTTCACTCTTAATTTGAGCGTTCAATACAGACTCTTTGTGCCATTCTTTAACTGCGGTTGGATAAGTATTCGAAAGGCGATCGACAAAAGCTAGCAAAACTCTTTGACCCTCCTCTCGGATTCTGAGCATTTGCTTTCCAGCCCGCCGATTGTCATCGTTTGAAGTAACAACCTGAAAAGTGATCGTATCATCGGCTGCTATTCGGGGTATTCGAACGGCAAACGCCTTTTGAAACTTGGACTGTTCAGGATACTTCTGCGGATCCGGTGGAGTGTCGGACTCAAGTATAGTTAATCCAAGCTCCGAAGAAGCTAAGACCTTAGTGTCGAGCGGGAGCATGTTATTAAAAGACAAAAACACATCGCGCGCTTCGGCTCTGCCACGGTTAGCAATCGTGCATATGAGGCCAGCAGGATCCCCACCTTCGACTGAACTGAAAGAAACCTCCAAGAAAGGCGTTCTGTTTTGATAGAGTACTACTGCGAGACTTACAAACGCGCCAAATACCGCCCCGATGATTGTTCCGAGGATCCACGAAGTAAGATCTTGGTGTCGCCAACAATAGCGAGAGAAAGGTAGTTGCCGATTGCGGCAAGTTTCTCCTTTGATTGTAGTTGATTTACACGTCATAAACTTGTAGGCATCTAACGCTGGCCTTCAGCTGCGGCGCGCGATCAGCATCCACGCCGAGGGAAAGAGATTACTTAAGAAGCACGCTATCGCGCCGTCAGCTGCAAGGCTTTGTTCGACCTTTGCGCCGTCATTCAAATTGCCGAAGCGGCTGCTAGGTTGAATTCAATATACGAAGCCCCTAATGCAAGCTTGGAGATAGCATCGGCGCACGTGAACCAACGTTGTGGGCCGAGAATAGTCCAATGATCAAGCCGAGCAGTGAACCACCGACGATACCAAACATCAAACCAACCATCGTTCCTGCAAATATCCAGGCGGGCTCGTCTGGATTTTCTCTTAGCCATGAAATAAACCACATGACAGAAGCTCCCAGAATGCCTCCGCTCACACAACCGATCGCCAGCCCGATCAGCCCACGGTAGAGAGATATTCTGATTTTCGATGGCGAAGTCATGTCCTGGGCGTTGATTCCCTTCATCACACAACCAAAGGTCGAACGCCCGGCATCACCCGCCGCGCATTCAACTGCGCGACGGACAAGTTAACGATGAGAAGCATGCTGATTCGCGGTCGGGTGCATGCCGTTGTTAGCCTGCGCCTTCATAGGAACGCTCTACATGGCGACATCGCATCCGTTAGATTTCCATCAAGTCCTTACCGACAACGATACGGCCCTTGTACGTGCTGCGGGCTCCGTCCGCCCACATCTGATCAGTGATGTCCGGGTCGTCGGGGGGCACGAAGTGCGAGAGCACTAGGGTCTTCACGCCCGCCGCCTCTGCCACACGCCCGGCGTCCTCTACAGACGTGTGGTGACTGAGGATGGATTTCTTCAGCGTCGCCGCGTTCGGCACTCGCGCCGCCAGGCGATCTACGGCGGGGACGTAAAGTGCCTCGTGCACGAGAACGTCTGCGCCCAGGGCGAGCCGAACCAGCGCATCCGAGCGCTTAGTATCGCCAGAGATCACAATCGAGCGGTCGCGCGAGTCAAAGCGATAAGCGAAGGCGGGTTTCACCGGGGGATGGTCCACCAGTACGCACCTTACCGTGACGTTCTCGTCCTGCATGATACTTCCACCTTGGGACAGTTCGTGCACATGCACGAGGGGGGCGAGCGGCGCCTTCCCCTCATCCGCGATCCGCGTGTTGATGTCGTAGGCGTTCAACTCGAAAAACAGGCGCGTCATCCGGGCGAGGGGAGGCGGCCCCCACGTGTCCACGCGCGTTTTCAGCCCGCTCGTCCACGCCAGAAGGAGGAGGTTGCCGTAATCGGCGTTATGGTCGGAATGGTGGTGTGTAACGAAGACGTGGCGAAGTGTAGGGAGCGGCACCCCGGCGCGGGCGAGCTGAATGGCGACGCCGTTGCCGCAGTTAACGACATAGGCCACGTTGTTGACGATGATCACCTGCGACGACGCGAAACTGTTCTTACGAGGTCGAGGGCCGCCGCCCGTACCGAGCAGGATGAGTCGTGTCTTGGCATGGGACGGAGACTGCGCTGTCGTCTGCCAAGGCTGCGTGACCGCGAGGGCCAGCAGTGAGCCCGCACGGGAGATGAATTGCCGCCGGGAAGATTTGCTCATGGTCGCCAATGACTCCTGATCTACCGGCATCACTCGTTAACTTACTTTCGATAAGAGAAGCAGGCTAACGCTGGCCTTCAGCTGCGGCGCGCACGAACCGCCGCCTGCGACAAGCCTCGCATGAGAGACATGCAACTGCGCGTCCGCTGCATGCCATTGTTAGGTGGCGGCCATCACAATAACGCCTTCGTTTAATCAATCACCGCGCTCTCAGAAAATATCAAGGTCGTGGCCGATCACAACCCTTCCGCCGTAAGCCCGTCGAATCTCCTCTAGTAGTGCTTCTTCTGGATTCGGGCGCCCTACCCCTCCGGGGTTCGCTCGGTGATAAAGAATCAACAAGCCGGGCCGGGCTTTGTTCGCAATCTCCGCCAACTCACGTGATGAAGTGTGATGTTTCCGGCGGTATTCCTGATACTTCGGTGAAACATAGTTATAAGTCATCATGCTGTAGGCTTCGTGTATCAGCACGTCACAGCCGTTGCAATTATCAATTATGCTTTGACTCGGGGCCGCATCACCTGAGATCACAATCGTGCGGTCTGGAGTTTCAAAGCGGTAACCAAACGCCTGCGGCACGTCACCATGATTGACTAGAAACGCTTTCACCGTAACATTCTCGTCTTTGTAAATGACGCCAGGTTTAATCTCATGTGCCCGAACTTTATACCCTTCGGCAGAGCCTGGCACCCCTAAGAACTCTTTATCCTTGAGTCGTATTCTAATATCTTCCCGGTAAGCCCTAAGGATGTACTCGGTCATCTCCTTGAGCCCTTTGGGGCCGTAGACTTCAAGGGGTTGGCTTCTGCCCACTGCCCACGGGCTAAGGATGAGATCAGGATAACCCACCGTGTGGTCCGAATGTAGGTGAGTGAGAAAAGCCATTCTAAGGTTAACGACCGATAGGCCTTTCACCCCTTTCTGGTAGGCGGCGGCGGCACGTCGTACTACCCCCGGCCCGAAGTCAATAAGATAGGGAGTGCCGTTGACGACGATTGCTGTGGCTGCGCCCGAACGGTCCGGGTCTGGGCTGGGCGTTCCTGTCCCGAGCAGTACGATTTGAGTCTTAGAAGGGGATGGCTTGTTCTCAGACTGAGAGAAACTTATTAATGGTAAAGCAGGTAACAGCAGGGCTATTAAAGCGTGGGTAGTTTTATGGAGTCTAGTTTTCGCTATCATTTGATTCTCTTCCTTACCATTAATAGCCATACGGCGCAGGAGAGCCACCTAACGCTGCGCTTCAGCCACGCCGAGTGCAAACATTCAATCTACACCGCAAGAAAGATGTTTGAGAAGCATGGTATCGAGGCGTCGGCTGCAAGCGCTTGTTATGCGCCGCCCGTTTCGGCACGACCGATCACGGAATGGCGGGGTCCATTCCTTTCGCCTTGATGATGGCCCTCGCCTCTGGCGTGCGAAGGAAATCGACGAGTGCCTTCGCCGCCTTCACCTCCTTGGCGCCGGCCATGATGGCCGCCGAAAAGACGAACGTCCCCTGGAGATCGCCCGGCAATGGGCCGACGATCTCAATGCCGGGGACCGCCATGAGTTCCTGCACCTGGTGCAGAGCAATGTCTGCCTTACCGGTGGCGACCATGTAGCCGGGCATGGTCGCGGCCTGACCTGGCGCACTTGAGAACACCAGCTTGGATTTCAGCGCCTCGGCGATACCGAGTCGCTCGAACAGCTTGGCGATATGGACTCCGCTCGAGCCACCGAGTGCCGGGTCGGGACATGCAATCGCCTTCGCGTCTAGCAACGCCCGCTTGAACGCCGCGGGTGAGGAAATATCGGGCTTGGGTGCGCCCTTGCGAACAGCCAGGCCGACGCGGGACGCGGCAAGGTCAGTTACGGAGCCCGCCACCAGTTTGCCGGCCCCGGCCAAGCGTTCGATACCCGACCGGGGGATCATTACCACGTCTACGGTTTCGCCGGCCTCGAGCCGTTTCAGGATCACGCCACCGCTGTCGAACGAGACCGTTAGCCTGTGTCCGGTAGCGCGCTCAAACTTCGGCCCGAGGTCTAAGATAACCTGCCGCATCCCGACAGCGCTCAGCACGCGCACTTCCGCACCGGCCGCTAAAGTATCCCTATTTTGCGGAGCAAGGTCGGCAAATGCTGTTGCGTAAGTAGGTTCGTAAGCCTGGCCGGCGACTCTGCTCTGGGGTAAGACTGCTAAACCTATAAAAAGAAGAATGAGGAGAACACGTCGATTTCTTTGCATAGCATCGCCTCCACGATTTGGTCATTGCGTACTCCTGGCGCATAACGCCGCGCTTCAGCGGCCGGGCGACAACTGCGCTAGCGACAAGTTGTCGATGAGAGGCGCGCTGATTCCGGTCCGCTGCAAGCGCTTGTTCGGGTTGCGCTCGCTACCGCCGCTCCGCC
>JALZJF010000199.1 GCA_030859905.1 Acidobacteriota bacterium | reverse complement strand
TGAGTTTGTGACCTTACGCGTTAACGCTGCTGACACCGGCTCGCGGCTGGACACTTATCTTGCCAGTCACATCGAAGGCTGGAGCCGTGCCCGACTGCAACAATTGATTGCAGACGCAGAGGTCCTGGTCAATGGGCGAGCTGCGAAGTCTTCACAGAAGCTGCATGAAAATGACGAGATCGAAGTAGAATTGGTCTCTTCGCCTACAGTACGTTTTGCTCCGGAACACATACCGCTGTCGATCGTTTACGAAGATTCCGACCTCATAGTGGTCAATAAACCAGCCGGCCTCATAGTTCATCCGGCAGCGGGTATACATTCGGGCACGCTGGCAAACGCGCTTGCGTTTCATCTCCAACATCTCTCAAGACAAGGTGGAACGATTCGGCCGGGGATCGTGCACCGCCTCGACAAAGACACATCAGGACTGCTGGTAGTCGCCAAAACGGAAGTAGCGCATGAAAAGCTGGCAGATCAGTTTCGCGCTCGCGAGGTGTTTAAATCTTACGTTGCTCTCGTGCATGGAGTTGTAGAAAACGAGAGGGGGCGAATCGAGGAATCCATCGCGCGCGACCCGCGTAATCGGACGCGCATGGCTGTCATCCGCGGCGGCAGGTCGGCGTTGTCGCTCTACGCCACTCGGAGTCGATATGATCGATTCACTTTACTCGATGTTGAGTTGAAAACCGGACGCACTCATCAAATCAGGGTGCATCTCTCCTGGCTGAAGCATCCGGTAGTGGGCGATGAAGTCTATGGTGGAGGTCGCGACAATACCGTGCTGGACCCAAAATTGAAAGCCCAGATTCGCAAGCTGGGCCGGCATTTCCTTCACGCCGAGCGACTAAGTTTTCTTCATCCGACCACGGCTCAAAGCATGAAATTCAACGCGCCAATTCCCGCAGAGCTTAAAGATCTGGTGGCGCTTTTGGAGTCCCAGGCGAAGTGACGCTAAGACGAACAGCAGGGAGACTGGCGTCAAGTATTTAGGTAGTTCCCGTAATAGGCAGCTTGGTTTGAAGCTTCGGTGTGTGCTTTCATGTCGGTATAACATTTGGCGTGGTTGCCTGAATTCCGTGCGAGGGCAACGAGTGTCGGTGGCCCCGGCATCGAACCGCAGGTTTGCCAGGGCAATATCCCAGCACCGCTCAGGTATTCTTACGACTGATCAGATATGACTGCTTCAATGACCGTCTTCCTGTGCAGGTTCTTATTTGTTTTTTGCGTGCTCTGCAGCGCGTTAATTAGCGTCCCAGCGCAGCAGGCCACACCAAAAGCCACTCCACCTCCCGTCGAGGGGCAGGACCCTGACCCAATTTTAACCTTCATCCGAAGAGTTCGTCTGCCGATCACTGTGGTCGACAAGAGGGGGCAGTTTGTGTCCGGGTTGAGTCAGAGCGATTTTCTCGTCCTGGAAGACAAGCTTCCTCAAAAGATTGAAACGTTCTCTGACGACTTGGGCCAGGACTCCCAACTCTACGTCGCCGTGTTAATGGACACGTCTCCTTCGACCGCGGGCAAGCTTAGGTTTGAGCAAGAGTCGGCCATGAATTTTATCCAGACCGTCGTACGGCCGCGAAAAGATCGCGTGCTGTTTGCCACCTTCGATCACGAGATCGCTTTGAAACAGGATTTTACGGACAAGCTTGATTTGCTTGATCGGGCGGTGTTCGGTGTTAAGAAGTTAGGAACTCAAACGGCTCTCTACGATGCCATCTGGCAATTCTGCGACGAGAAGCTGCGATCGGTTTCTGGGAGACGCGTGCTGGTAGTGATCACTGATGGTGACGATACCTACAGTCGCTCCGATCTGCGTGACGCGATCGACATTGCTCAGCGAACCGAGACCACCATCTTCGCGATATCAACCAAGGCAGGGCTGGCAGGCACAGTACCGGGAGTGCAGATGGGACAAGTTCGCGACAGAGCAGACAGCAATCTGGTTAAGCTCGCTGAAGAGACCGGGGGGATGGCGTTTTTTACGGGTGACATGCTGGCGCTTGAGAAATCATTCAACCGGATTAACAAGGAGTTGCGGGCTCAATATCTCGTGACCTATAAGCCTTCCAACGATCGTTATGATGGAAGCTTTAGACGTATCGAGGTCAAGCTGGCTAACAGACAGGACGGTCTGAAAGTGCGAACCAAGCATGGCTATAAGGCGATCGCGGATTCCGTCAGACCCTAACAGATCTGAATCGAGGTCGATGTGTTTACTGGAAGTAAAAACTGGATTTTTGTAGTGGTTGTCTTTGCTGCCCTGGCTCTGGTGATCTTGGCCGGGGAGCGTCCTTTGGCCCAGCAGCGGCCCTCAGAATCAGAGAGTGGGCAGGACAAGAGTCGTGCACGACGGACCAGTGATACGCAAAAGCCTGAGCCCTCTCAGAGCCCAACTCCTCGCCTTAGAGACGAACTGCCTCAGGAGTCGGATGAGATCGTGCGGGTTGAGACAAATCTCACCAGTATCTTTTTCACGGCGGCGGACAAAAACAAGAGATTCATAAGCACGCTTAAAAAGGATGACTTGCGCGTGTTGGAAGATGGCCAGGCCCAGGAGATATTCAGCTTTCAGCAAAACACCGATCTGCCTCTTTCGGCTGCGATTCTGATTGATTGCAGCGCCTCGGAAGAACGAACGCTGCCGGACGAAAAGGCAGCGGCGCGCTCCTTCCTCGAAGCGGTTTTGCGACCCGGAAAGGATGAAGCCGCTATCGTCTCGTTTACAGGTGAGGTCACGCTGGAACAGGGATTTACAGGGAGTCTTGATCGTTTGCGTAGGGCCATCGATCGGGTGGACTTTGTGCCTCCGGCCGGGTACATCGGTGGTGGCATTGTGGTAGGTGGAACGCCCCCTATCTCGGATACCAATCAAGCGCTGGCCGGTTCAACGGCAATTTGGGACGCCGTGTGGGCTACCTCGAACGAGCTGCTTCAGGACTCTGCCGATCACACCCGGCGTGCAATCATCCTGCTCACCGACGGCGAAGACACTATCAGCCAGGTAAAGATGCAAGACGCCATCGAACGCGCCCAGAAAGCAGATGCGTTGATTTACACTATCGGCATTGGCGATAGTTACAACTTTGGGGTCAATGAGGGTGCCTTACGCAAGATTGCCGAGCAGACCGGCGGCCGAGCTTATTTCCCTCGTAGTGAGCGAGAGCTCCGCGAAGCCTTCGCGCAAATTCAGAGAGACCTGCGCGAGCAATATTTGGTTGCCTATTCTCCTCTCAACAAGGCCCGCGACGGCTCCTACCGGCGTATCCAGATTGAGATCACCAATCCCGAACTGCGCAAGCAGTTGAAGCTCAACTATAGGCCCGGGTACTTCGCCAAAACGGCTGGAGCCGGGGCTCCCTCAAAAAAATAGCATCGCCATCCAGCCCGGGCGCAGCTAAATGCCATCGGGCCTTCCTTAGACTTCACAACCCTAAGCCTGCAATACAGGTGTGTGTCAAGTATCACTATTGAGGCCGTGCCTAACTAGTCGGTTAGGGACTTTTGGGCACTCAGAACTCCTCAGAGCAGAATTATTTTTGTTGATGTCAGTTGTTACCGCCAACGAATAGAAGGATTGGCCAACTCAAGATCATTGATAGTCTTTTAAATCTGAGCCAAAATTCTGCGCTGACGCGCCACTGGAAACAGTCTGAATATCCTGTATACTGCGCCCGACTTCAAAGGAGCGCATGTATGGCCGTTCAAACCCTTGATAAGTTTTTTGAAGCCGTCCAGCAGTTCGCAAAAGACTTTAGCAACCGCCCGCACAACGATCTCCGGGGGATCACCGACGGCAAGGCAGTTGGAACATACATTGAGCGCGCATTCCAAAACCTTTTGATTGATAACGGAGTTATCGAGCCTCAAGAAATTGGAAACTCCGCTAAGGGAATAGATTTACCGAATCTGAATACTGATATTAAAGTAACTTCGATTAAGCAGCCTCAATCTTCGTCTCCGTTCAAGTCTTTCAAACAGAAAATCGAAGGGCTTGGCTATAGTCTTATTCTATTCGTGTATGACAAAACCGACTCCAAGAAAGAATGCCGCTTGCCCCTTCTCGCCGTCAGGTTTATTCCGGCACACAGGACGGCTGACTTTCAAACCACTAAGGGAATACACGGCATCATTGAAAGAGAAGGTAATGCAGAAGACATTTTTGCATTCCTTGTAGATCGAATGATTCCTGTGGACGAAATAGCATTAATGGAATACGCCGAATGGTTAATCTCGCATCCTCCGATCTTGGGTTATCTCACGATCTCTAATGCCTTGCAGTGGAGACTCCAATACAAGCGAGTAATAACCAGTGAGCTAGCAGATGTCATAAATCTCGATCCGATCGCGCACGGTGATTTGGCAGAACTGATACCAAAACAAACTATGGTCACGCCGATTGATGATGAACAATAAGTTGCAGTCAGTTAAATTGTCACCCCGGCAAAGGGGGGATTTTCAGACGCCAGAAGCCTTAGCCCAGTTGGTATGGAAAACGCTTGATCCTTCACAGTTCGATTTAATTATTGAGCCTACCTTCGGCAAGGGTTCTTTCCTCTCAACTCTGCCAGACACCGCATCGGGAGCCATACTTGGCTGGGAGATAGACCAAGATCATTTTGAACAAACCAAAGTCGCCCTTCATTCCCACCCGAAGTCCGGACAAATGAGATTGTCTCTCGGAGATATTTTTAAGATCGACCAAAACGATGTGTCCGTCGACGCGACTTCCAGAGTTTTGGTGATTGGCAATCCCCCTTGGGTTACCAATTCCGAGCAGAGCTCTCTCGGATCTCTGAACACGGGGACGAAACGAAACCTAAAATCCTTATCAGGTCTTGAAGCGAAAACTGGGAAAGCCAACTTCGACATTTCAGAAGCTATAATTCTTCACCTGATCGAAGTTCTAAAGAACGCCAAACTGGTACAGTTTGCTTTATTGGGTAAATTCATCGTCTTGCGAAATCTACTACAGTTCTTGAGGGCAAAAACGCAGGTAGGAGATTTTGAATTTCACCGTATTGACGCCCTCAAGCATTTTGGAGCAGCTGTTGATGCCGGCTTGATTAAATTCAAAGTCGGGCGTTCCGTTCGGTCCGAATCCGTCTGCCAGATATTCGCCAGCGTTGGAGGGAGACTAGAGCGTGAAGTTGGATTGCTGAACGGTCGATTTGTTTATGACGTCACTTCTTATAATAGGAACGCCTTTCTGGAAAATACCTCTCTCCCTGCCTATATCTGGCGGCAGGGGATTAAACATGACTTGGGGGATATACTAGAACTCACGCAAGAAAACGGTTTTTTAGTGAATCGGCTGGGAGAAAAGGTAGAGGTCGAACCGCAAACGCTTTTCTACCTTCACAAAAGTTCAGACATTTTCCACGGAAGACCTGCCAGATTCCTTATTCCCATTTATCAACGAGACTTGAAAGACACGCTTGACGACTTGCCTCAACGGTATCCGCTTTTACATTCCTACTTAATGAAGCATCAGGAAGCCTTCGTTAGTCGTAAGTCGAGCATCTATCGGAACAAGAGTCCATTTACCCTCTTCGGGATTGGGGAGTACACCCATTCAAGTTTCAAGATAGCCGTTGGCGGTCTTTATTCCAACCCCGTTTTCAGGTTGCTGCAAACTGGTGAGTATCCCGTGGCCGTAGACGATACCTCTTATGCAATCTCGACCAATGATCACGAGGAGGCTAACTACATTTTTGCCGTCTTGAACCTTGAAAAAACCACAGAATTTTTGAAGTCTATTTCCTACCCGAAGGACAAACGAACTTTTTCAAAGGAGGTTCTGTCCCGTGTCTGCATTCCGTCATTTACGGAGGTGCCTGAAGAACTACGGAAGAACCTAAATAATGCTGGGCGCCTCACCGAATGGCTAGCCCAATATCAAAAACAAGCCCTACTGTTCTAGAGCGAGTTTTTTTGCAAAAGGGACTATTTATGCAGAGCCAGGATTTTATTACTCACGCTTTGTGGCCCTTTTGCAAACTGGTGCTTGGATTGAAACCTATCGGAGGGCAATGCGTCCCACCGTGCTCTCACCGATGCTTCCGAAGTAGAGGTAGCCTTGATGCTCGAGGACGTTTGCGATTTGCGCATAGCACTGGGGCGATCCGTCCTGAAGGTTTTCAACCACGCGGCCATTCTGGTCGAGTCCGAGTGCAAATGAATAACGCTTCGGTTGGGGCTGAAGAAATGTTGGCAGGCGATATACGATTTTTCTCAGGAAGGGATGAGGCAGTAACTTGTCGAGAGTGGCATCGCGCGGCGTGACCAGTGCCAACCAAAACGTGTCCTTACCGTTAGAGGATAGTCCGTCGGGAAAGCCCGGCAGGTTGTCGATGAAGATATCTGACTGCCCCTGCTTGGGACTATTGAGCCAAACCCGGTGTAGCCGGTAACGTCCGGTCTCGCATACCAGCACGAAAGTTTGATCCGGGCTTATCGCTACCCCGTTTGCAAAGCGCAGATCTCGCAAGACCACGCGCGTAGTTTTTGTCGCCGGCTCGTAGACGAGCAGCCGTCCATTTGGTTGATGCTCGAGAATATCTGCCTTGTAATTTGACAAAGGAAACTTGCTCGACGCATCGGAGAAGTAAATCGTGCCATTGGCGGCGATGTCGAGATCATTCGCACAGCGAAAGGCAACGCCCTCGGCCTGGGTGCTCAGTACGGTGACCAAACCATCCCGCGAGATCGAGAGCAGTCCTTTATTTGCGTCGGCGATGATAAGATTGCCGTGGGAGTCGAACTTCATGCCGAGCGGACGTCCCTGGGTGTTGGCGAACACTTCCGGGCGCGTACCATCCGCTTGCAAGCGCATGATGCGGCCGTCGTCCAGTCCGGCATATATGCGGTTCTCTGAATCAATGGCTACGTCTTCAGGTGCGTAGCCCGGTCCCAGCGAAAGTCGCTGGACGTTAGCGAGCCGAGAGTTTTTCTCGTATTCACCATTTAAGGCGGGAGCCGCGGCTGGGGTCCATACCGCGGGGGAAATGGGAACCGGCCATAACAGCAGATAAAGTAAAACTGCGGCCAACAGCAGAAGAACAATCAAGACCAGCCGTTTAACCATAAGGTTCGACTAAGTTGTAGGGCGTCCCACCCCTGCCTGCACCTCATGTCATCCACAGATCACGCAGATTTCACAGATTTAGAAGAACGCACCGGTCTACAAAGGGTTTTTTGACTTCGTCGTCTTACTGCCTAAATGTTTCTGCGTAATCTGCGTAATCTGCGGATGGTATGGATTACACCGGTCTACAAAGGGTTTTTTGACTTCGTCGTCTTACTGCCTAAATGTTTCTGCGTAATCTGCGTAATCTGCGGATGGTGGATTACCGTTCGCCGCGTTCGTTTTCGACCTCGGTCTCGAGTCCCACAGCGAGTTGGTAAATGCCTGGCTGATCCATTGGTTCGATCAGGCGCAAGGCCTCGTCGAGAATGCGACGTTGATGTTCAGGCCAGTTCGGTCGTCCCGCAACGCTTCCGAGTTCACCTTCATAAAATGCCGCTCGAGGAGGACGAACAAATTCCACGATGTCCTTGTTCACCGCCAGCATCATGGTCGGAAGGCCGCTCTGTTCCAAAGCTCTCGCCGCCAGCGAAACTGACTGGTGGCAGAGACGTGATGCCGGTATCAGTAGCGCAGCTTGAACCTCGTATCGTTTGACGCGCTCGACCAGCTTTGGAAGCATCTCGTCAGTAAATCTGACGGCGTCAGTGATGACGCCACTGAAACTCCAGAACACGGGGTTGAGTTGGCCGATAACTCCATTGACCTCAAACTCCAAAAGCCGCTCAAGTGGTAACTGGGCGTTAAGGTCCTGCTGAACCGCAGCCGGATCGTAGCCTTTCGCGGCGAACCGCAAATCGGCAGCTTCAACTTCAATGGGAATCTCGCGAAAGTTAAGGTCGCCGCCCGGCGCGTTCAGGTCAAAAGAATCGGTCCCGTCGATATAGACGCCCGCCGAGGAGATAAGAGCGAGATTTAGCATTGGCAGGGCGCGGCGCGCAGGGGTAAAGGGAGCGCGCCTGTTCTTCACAAACGGATACGATTCGCCCAACTCGCCATTGCCGGAGACCCTACTCTGCTCTTTCCGCCAATCGGCGTAACGCTGACGCCACTCATCAATCTGTTCGACTATTTCCACCCGAAGTTCTTCCTAACTGCTCATTCAATTGGCATGCAAACGCGCGCGATACGCCATTATCAGCCAAGCGATGAGAGCGGCAACCATAGCTATACTGAGTGCGGTGACAGAATAACCGTGCAGTCGATTGAAAGCCATGCGGCGTGGATCACCGATCGGAACTTGATCAACCGGCAGAACCATAGCCACGCGCAGAGCGCGCATCTTCGCGGCAATCACCCACTGCCCAATCCCGGTGCTAACGGCCACGACTATTAGCGAAGCAAGTTCGAGAAAGAATGAACGTTTTCCCAACCCTTTGCCAAAGGCCAATGCGGTTAGCAGTAGAAACAGACTAATGAAAAAACCGCTGACATTTACGACCGAAAGAGTCCGCGTAACAAGCGCGCCGGCGATTTCACCTACGTTGGGCAGTTGAAACGCACGCAGCAAGGAAAATACGCTGGGAGCAACGACAGAGCTGAAAAACACCGCAGCGCCCAGCCATAAACCGAGCATGAGGGTTCCTAGATCATTAAGGATTGCCACGGGTTTTCTAGTCCCCATCGAGGAAGTTCGTTAATCAAATTCATCGACGGCCGACAGCAGTCTGATCCGCGGCGGCGTGACTTGTGGCGGGTCCAACTCACGCGGATCGGCCGCGTCCCAGAGCCAGGAAAGAGCGCGCTCGAGTTGCTCCTGGTAATCCTCCAGGTCGAGAGACATGAAGACCCTTTTATTCAGGCGCGCAAATTTTTCTTTGGCCATCTGATGCATCCGGCGCGCGGCGCCAGGGCGACCGATCTCCAAATGATGAAAAGCCACGGCCGACTGTATCATTGCTTGCAGGAAGAGCTTCTCTTGCGGCCCGACCTCTCCCATCCAGCGCTCTTCCCAGGCGTCATGCGAAGCATGAAATTCCCCGGCATTGTACAAATCGATCCCCGCGATGTACTCGATCGGATAGGCAGCTACGTGCGCATCAGTATACGCTGGAACATTGTCGCCGGCTTCCGGCACTGCAGATCCCATCCTTCCGCTCCCACTCTGTGAACAGGCTGCTGAAACTAAGAACGATCCACCAAATCGCACGAACCGACACGAAAAGAGCCCTTGGTTCGAGTCATTTCGTGGATCGTCTTATTTTCCCTGAGCCCATTTCAGCAGCCTGTTAACTAGGACCTTCGGCTACTCTTCAACCTGGCAGCGATCACCTTAGCGGCAGTAGCGCCTGCACCGGTAGCACCGCTAATCGTCGGAGCCATTGGATTAGAGACATCGCCGATGGCGAACACGTTCGCCAGACTGGTTTCTTGTTGGCTGGTCACTACAATGTAGCCTTTCTCATCTAACTGCAACTGATCCACGAATGCGTCCGTATTAGGTTCCACCCCAATTCTGATCAAGACGCCTCGCACTGCCATCTGAAATGGTTTGATGGCTTCTTTGCGTTGTATCTCAACAGCCTCTACCTCTTCATTGCCAATAATACGATTGACGACTGACTCGGTGAAAACCGTTATGCAGTGATTCGTCTGCGATCGCTCTAAAAATTCTCTGCGCGCAGTGAGTTTTTTACCACGATGCACAATAGTTACGGTCGGACAAACTTCAGCGAGCATTAGTGCGTTTTCAAGCGCTGCGTCGCCGCCGCCGATTACGCAGACGTCTCTGCCGGCAAACAGACTCCGGTCGCGGGCGGCGGATTCAATAATTCCCTTGCCGGATAATTCATTCTCGCCGGGGATTCCAAGCTGTCGGCGCCTCACGCCGGTGGCGATGACAGTGCTAATCGACTGCAACTCTTCACCGCTCCGCAAGGAGACGCGTTTCGCGGCGAGGTTGACGCTCGCGATTTCAACGTTGGTCCAGAGGTCAAAGCCGGCGTTGTCGATCTGTTCGGCAAACCGTGCTGACAGTTCGGTCCCGTTGAGAGCGCGCACGCCCGGGTAGTTCTCGATAGCACCGAATATTGAATGGAGTTGTCCGCCTACAGATTCGCTCTGCTCGAGAATGAGGGTGTCCAGTCCCAACTGATCACACCAGAATCCGGCCGCCAGGCCAGCCGGGCCGGCGCCGATTATTAAGACATCATGCATTGAGTGGCACAGACTTCAGTCTGTGATGAAGTCGCCTTGGACGCGGCGAGGTTGCACCACATCTCTCAATCGCGTTCTTTGTTAACCCACTTCACGGACTTCAGTCTGTGAAGTGGTAGGGTGTTGCGTCACATTTCTCGTATGCTGCTCTTGCTAACCTATCCCGCAAGGTGTTGCATCGCGTTTCTTACTTCGGCCTTTGTTTACCGGCTGTCACGGACTGAAGTCTATGCCACTTTCTCGTACAGTTCTGCGTGCAAAAGGCTGGCAACTTCGTCAGGGAGCATGAGGGAAGCCGCGAGAGTGTTACTTGCATCTAGAAACTTGGCGATGGAAGTCATCTCGCTATTGTCCAACCTCCAACCTCCGTCGCGGTTCTGCTCAGTCTGATTTAGTTGCGCGATCAGCGCGCTGAAATCGTGTCGCTCAATTCGGGGCCTTACCACAGTCTCCGCCCAGGAGTAATAAGGATAGTCAATTCGATAAGTCCATCCGTCGCGGAACGGGGTGGCTATCGAAAAGATTTGACCTCTCGCGTAACGCGAGATGGCGGTGTAAGGCGCGGCATGTCGAGTCGGATTAAACCCACTGGGGCTAAAGACCTCAGGCGCCAGGATAATCAAAGACAGACGAGCGTCCTGAACTTCTTCAGCCGTGGATTTGCCCTTTTCGAAGCTCTCGATCGCGCTGGCGATTGCCTCCCAACCACTGCGCCAAAGCGATTCGTACTCCCCGGTGTTCCGGAGCAGGCGCTCCACTTCGGGCAGCACGAGCTCGTAGGCTTCAGCGTCGTCGCCGATTTCTTTGCCGGCAAGATATTCAGCAAGCGGTGAACCGGTTTCATTGTTTGGGCTGGCCTGGTCTGAACCCTGGATAACTATGCTCGCGCGCACACCGTTCTCAGTCGAGAACTCCGAAAAGTCCCCTGCTTCCGCCGCCGGTATCAACTGTTCGCACAAGTCCAGAGCTCGTTCGCCGTTAAGCACGGTCCACACGGAAAGCACACCGTCCGTATCGAAGTGATTGTTGGTTACCAACTCAATTCCCTTAGTGAGTTTTTGCTTGTTTGGAGAAGCGACGAGATTCAGGGCGATTTCGGTGGAAGTATCTGCTTTAACCTCATCCGGGGTTCGGTTTCCTTCCCAGTGCGAAAAATGAATGCTGTTGGAAACGGTGCCGTCGACGGAGAGCTTGGGAACATTGTCCAGTCCGGCATGGTAGAACTCGAATCTCATAAGGAACCTTTCGCGTAGAGGAAACTTCTAACGGGAAACTCAGTCACGATCCCTAAGCGCAAAGTCTAACGTATCCGCTGCGAAGAAGGAAAAGCCTCCGCAGGGACTACTCAAGCCTCATTAATTTGCAGGGCAGTTTCTCAAGCGTAGCGTCGCCAACTTAATTTTTCTGCAAGACTACATTCTTCAAGACTACACTGAACCGAGTCTGTAAAAAGTCAGCGGTTTTTCTAGCCAGCGAAAGGCGCTACCCTGGAGCGGGGGCGCGCTCCGCTTTGCCCACCTTCCAAACCTGCGAATTCCTCCAACTTGCAGAATTTCTTGGACCTGCGAATTACCGTAGGCCCTATTGCTTGTCACACAGTCACCACCTTCCAGCTCGCTACTCTTGTTTGTCTTCAATTTCAGCGAGTAGAATAGAGTTCCCCTTTTTTACAGAATCACAATTGACGTTAATCCCATCTTCGGAGGAATCATGAGTCAACCAGCAACACAAATTCCGGAAATCACTGCCACTGAACTTAAGCAACGACTGGACAGCGGAGAAGATATTCAGATTATTGACGTGCGTGAGGCGCACGAAGTCGCGATTGCCGCTATTCCTAAAGCAACACATATCCCCCTGGGCCAGGTACTCAACCGGATGTCGGAAATAGATCCCAAGCGGGAAACCGTCGTGCATTGCAAGATGGGTGGTCGCAGTGCGAAAGCTATCGAGGCACTAAAGCGTTCAGGATTCTCCGGTAATCTTCTAAACCTTAAAGGAGGGATCACCGCGTGGTCCAATGAAGTCGATCCCAGCGTGCCCAGGTATTAGGAGCTACGGTCAGAATCGATGACGTGTTGTGGGACACTCCACTACGCGGAAACAGTTATGAAGAACCTGAGAAACCCTATGGGCCACGTCGACGATGTCACTCCACTACGGAACCGCGAGCGGTAGCGACCGGGACTTACACTCAACACTGCTCCTGAATCTTTTGATGCCGAACTAGTCCAAATGCGGGTTGAATCCAGGATCCGGTCGCTACCGCTCGCGGTTCCGTAGCCGCAGAAATCTCGCCTTCCGCAACTGCCTCGACGTCTAAAAGTTCAGCAAGGGGATAGCCGAAGCAAGTTGAATCTGCCAGCGGGCCCATTTTGGGTAGCATCGGTAGAGTCTGTCTCTCCTCCATCACTTCGGTTGGAGCCGGTCCGGATCCCAGGCTCGTCCGGTCTGGAGTTGAACGGAGCCAGGACTGAATCGATGGAGGAGACTGAAATGAGAATCACACTTTTGCGAAGTTTGTTGGTAACTGCCACTTCGTTTGCCGGTCTTTCGACCACAACTTTGGCCCAGGAGCAGAACCGCTGCAAACTTGCGCCCTGGGAATGCCGGGCGTTGCGCTCGGATCGAAGAGAGATTAGGGCGGGCATAATTGAGATTCGAGGTGACAAGCGTGAGATAAGGCAAGACAGACGTGCGTTGCTATCTGAGGTGCGCGAGTATCGCGAGGACCGACGTGAAGGAGCTTCGCGCCAGGAACTTCGCGCTGACCGGCGTGAAATCAAAGCGGGTAGACGCGAGTTGCGTTACGACCAACGCGAGCTGCGTCGGGATCGTCGGGACTTGCGCGGAGACATTCGCGATTTCCGGCGCGACCGGCGTAATGCCCGCGCACACTGAACCACTAAGCGGAAAGCTGGATGAGGAAGAACCGCCAGTCCGGCTCGGAGGGAGGGGAGCGAAACCAATCGTTTCCCTACCCCTATTCCTTTTCGCCACGTTTCACGGGCTCCTAGCAGACATCTGAAAAACTCATTTTGGAGTGCGGAGGCAAGCGCAGCGCGACTCCGCTTTGGATAGGCGAGCCTTAGAACCCCAAAAGAATCCACAGCGCTATCGCTCTCGGTGAGAGAGGGGCTTGGTTGAGTCGAGTTCCTCCACCGGCTGGCGAGAAATAGCGTTCCAGTTTGATATCAATCCGGCCCCCACCCGTTTTTGACTCTACGCAACTGTCATGCTGCGGAATCGTTGCCCCCACTCGTCCCAGCTTCTTTCTTCGCCAGTCCATTGCTAAACTAGGGTCACACGGAGGTGACCTTAATTGGCGATAGTTATTTACACAAAACCGGGCTGTCCTTACTGTCAACAGGCACGGGATCATTACAATGCAAAGGGGATTTCTTTCATTGATTACGACGCTCAAACCGATCTCTCGCGTCGGGCAGAGATGCTCTCCTTTTCGAACGGCGATCCAACGGTGCCATGCATTGTAGAAAACGACAAGTATGTAGGCTCAGGCTGGGGCGACCCTCCGCGTGGTTGAACCGTCCACGACTAAAGCGGCCGTGCGCCGGCAAACAACCAAGCAAAAGATTCTGCGGTGCTCGATTCACATAAGACGGATCTCCCCGATGTCCGCAATCCTACATTCTGTAACAAAGGAGGTCCGACATGAGACCACAGCAAACGCCTCCGATGCTGACCGTTTTGATTGCAGCACTATCCACGTTCACATTTAGCAGCGCAGCGCTAGCCCAATCAAGTGGGGCCGTAGCAGCCGCGCCAATACCACCAATGGCAGAAAAGAAATCCAAGACCTTAATTATCCACGGCGAGACTCTGGTCGATGACTACTTCTGGCTGCGCGAGAAGACGAACCCGGCGGTAATCTCTTACCTGGAGTCAGAGAACGCGCACACAACGGCCGTGATGAAGCCAACCGAGGCCTTCCAGGAGGCTCTTTACAAAGAACTCCTTGGCCGCATTAAGCAAACCGATACCCAAGTTCCCTATCCTCAGGACGGCTACTTTTACTATTCCCGCACCGTCGAGGGACAGCAGTATCCCATCTACGCGCGCCGCAAGGGTTCGATGACTGCGGCCGAGGAGATCACGCTCGACTTGAACGAGCTGGCGAAGGGACATCCCTACACTGGCCTCGGCGCCTACAACGTTTCTGACGACTCAAACATCCTCGCTTACTCGATGGACCACGACGGGCACCGTGATTACACGCTTCATTTCAAAGACTTGCGCACCGGAAAAGAACCGCCGGATCAACTCGGCAAGGTCGCTTATGTCTTCTGGGCGCCCGACAACAAGACGATTTTCTACGGACGCGAGGACGCGGCCAAACGTCCGTTCCAACTCTGGCGCCACACCCTCGGCGATCCGAAAGAGAAGGACGTGCTCGTCGCGGAGGATAAAGACGAACTCTACCGCCTCAACGCGTCACGGACGCGCAGCCGGCAGTACATCCTGGTTAGCTCGTCGAGTGCGGATACGAACGAGTGGAGCTATATTCCGACTTCGAACGTTACGGCTGCGCCGAAACTCATCTCGGCGCGCGAGAAGGGCCACGAATACTCGGTTGATCAGCACGGCGATAAGTTCTACATCCTGACCAACGACAAGGGTCGCAACTTCCGTCTCGCCGCGGCCCCCATCTCCAACCCCGGCAAGGCCAATTGGACAGAGCTTATTGCCCACCGGCCCGCCGTGATGCTCGAAGATATCGACATTTTCAAAGACTTCTTCGTCCTAACCGAACGCGAAAACGGGCTCCCGAAGCTGCGGCTCACCGACTTCAAGTCCAGCAAGGCGCACTATCTCGAGTTCCCCGAGCCGGTTTACTCGGCCGGTGTCGCAACCAATCGTGAGTTCAACACGCAGAAGCTTCGCTATTCCTACAACTCGTTCACTACTCCGCTTTCGACCTACGATTACCATCTGGTCGCGCGCAAGAGCGAACTGCTCAAACGCCAGGACGTACTGGGCAACTTCGACCCGGCGAATTACAAATCGGAGCGCATCTACGCAACCGCCGCAGACGGAACGAAGATTCCGATTTCCCTCGTCTACAAGAAGGGTGTAAGACTCGACGGGTCGGCGCCCCTGTGGTTGTCAGCCTATGGCTCTTACGGTATCCCGTCGAACGTCAGCTTCACCTCGAATCGTCTTTCGATGATCGATCGCGGCGTAGTCTACGCACTCGCGCACATCCGGGGTGGTGGCGACCTCGGCAAGCCCTGGTACGACGACGGCAAATTGATGAAGAAGAAGAACACCTTTACTGACTTCATTGACTCTGCCGATCACCTGGTCAAGGCGAAATATACGTCGAAGGATCGGCTGGTCATCTCCGGCGGCAGCGCTGGCGGTCTCTTGATGGGCGCGGTCACTAACATGCGTCCGGATTTGTTCAAGGCCGTGGTCTCTTACGTGCCTTTTGTTGACGTAATAAACACAATGCTCGACAAGAGCCTGCCGCTCACCGTGCAGGAGTTTCTCGAATGGGGCAACCCGGAGAATAAGGAAGAGTATGCTTACATAAAATCCTATTCACCTTATGACAACATCGTGGCGAAGGATTATCCTAATACTCTCGTCCGGGTTTCCCTGAACGACAGCCAGGTGCCCTACTGGGAAGGCGCGAAGTATGTAGCAAAACTGCGCGCTATGAAGACCGACAAGAACTATCTGCTTCTGAAAACCAATATGGGGGCCGGCCACAGCGGCGCATCCGGTCGTTACGACGCACTCAAGGATGTGGCGTTTGATTATGCCTTCATGCTCTGGCAG
>JALZJF010000196.1 GCA_030859905.1 Acidobacteriota bacterium | reverse complement strand
GTGCTGGGCTTGACCTCAACCGGCTGCCGCCCTTTGCGGAAGATGCGCGCGCCAGTGGATCCTTTCAAAATAGTCGCCCCTTTCTCCAATCGAACCATTGCTCCCTCGCGCAGGCCGATAACGGGCGTCTCATTTTCCTCGAGGAATTGCAGGATTCTTTCTTCGCGAGTTTCTCCCATATGTTTGGAATTCGGATCCGGATCAAGGTAGTGAGGGTTGATCTGAAAGCTTACGAGATTGAGGGCCTGAAAAGATGAAGGCTCAACGATGGGCATGTCGTTAGTTGTTTTAATTGTTGGGCCGGCAACGTTCGACCCGGCGCTGGATCCGATATAAGGCATACCCGCTTCCACCCTCTCGCGGATCGGCGCCAGAATCTGGAAGTCGTAAAGCGCCTTGAGTAGACGAAAGGTATTGCCTCCGCCCACGAAGATGGCTGCTGCATGTTTCACGGCCTGCGGTTTGTCGGGAGCTTCGTGAATCGAGTCGAGTTCATACCCCATCGCATTGAATCGGGTCCGCGCTTTCGCAGCGTAGGCGTCGCTATCTAAAAGGGCAAAAGGAACGAAGAGCAGGCGGCCAATCTCTCCCAGGAAGTCACGAATCTCCTCCCCCGCATGGTCGAGAAAGCCGCTGCCGTAAAGAGTTGAATTGCTGATCAGAAGAATTCGTTTAATTTCGTTTGGGGTTTTCATTTCTTCCTCTCGCGGATCCTCCGAGTAGCGGACGACTGACGTAGCCGCCGCTCAACGTCAGAACCGAGAGCGGTAGCGACCGGGTGTGGGCAACGCCTCGCTCAAGTGTGAAATCCATGGTCACGATGCGTTTGAGTGGTCTCGCGCCTTGGACCCGGTCGCTACCGCTCCTCGGTTCTGACGTTGATTCAACTTGCAAATCGTTCTTCGACGGTCAACGCGAATATCAGCGTGCCCAGCAGCCCAATCGCGGTGGCTATCATGAAAGGGACCTCAGGAGTGATCTTCCACAGAAAACCACCAATGACCGCCGCCGGTGTAATGGATAGACCCCGAACCAAGTAATAAAGCCCGATTGAACGTGCGCGCATGTCTTCTCGAGCGAAGTCTACGATCATCGCCTTGCGCGCGGGCTCGCCGATTTCGCGCAAACCGCCAATAACGAAAGCCACTATCAATAGCGCAAAGCTCTGGGCGGCGACAACGGCCAAAGGGAATAGAGCAAAACACACAAACGTCATGACAACGAAGGGTTTGCGTCCCACCCGGCCTGCAATTTTTCCGGCTGGAACGTAGACGAGGATTGACGTCGCCATTTGAATGGCGATGAGCGTTCCGTAGCGAGCCGCACTCAGGCCGTGGACGTTTGTCACGTATAGAATCGTCAGCACACCGGTCATGCCTTCACACATGCGAATGATTACGTCGGAGATCAGCAAGCGTTTCAGCGCCGCATGGAAGGAGCGCCAGACGCCGGCGATGTTTGTTGCGGCAGAAGTCTTTATCTCGATATTGATGCGATGAACCAAAAGCAGTGCGAGAGCAGCAAGCAACAGAGTGATGACGAGACCGGTGTGAATGCCCCGGACGAGGCCGAACGACGCTATGAAAGCGCCTCCGATCACCGGGGCAATAACAATCGGCAGGCGCTTCAGAATCGATTGCACCGTGAAGCCCATGGCCCGTCGCTCTTGTGGCAGGGAGTCTGCAATGATCGCAAAAATCGCCGGCGAGGCCATGCTCTGCCAAGCCATCGCTAACGCCAGACCCAAAAATATAAACGGCCACGAGGGACTTAAGAGGTAGGTTAGATATCCGAATGCCGCGAGCAAGATGAACGTCAGAAAAGCGCGGCGGCGGCCGATGCGGTCAGCAATCCAACCCCCCGGATATTGGTAGACCGCGTCAAAGAAGTTTTCTGCGGCGCCAAAGAGGCCGATCACCGGCGTGCTCGCACCGAGGGCTTCGAGATATTTTGGCAGATACTTCTTCCAGAGCTCTTCACCCAGCCCCAAAAGCAATACCGCGACGGACGCGATTGACACATTTCGGTCGAGACTTAGGAAGTCGGCAAGTTGAGCACGCCGCGAGGTCTTCGTTTGTCCGGATTCCCGCGGTAAAAGGAGATGGATAGTTGACACCTCAGGCTCACCTGGTCGGTGGTTTACGATAGCCGTATTCTTGAAGGACAGTCTGCCCTTCGGGTCCCAGGACGAAGTCGACAAAACGCCGGGCGGCGCCTTGATTACTAGAGGCTTTGACCACCGCGAGAGCCTGATCAATAGGCCGATGCAAGTGTTCGCTGATTTCAATGTACTTGCCTTCGCCTGGTCTCACCAGAGCGCGTGGCAGAAACCCAGCTTCGGCATTACCCGAAGAGACAAACTGTTTCACTTGCGAGACGTTCATTCCGTAGACCACCTTGGATTCCACCTGATCCCACATCTTTAAGGCTCGAAGGGTTTCCACCGCTGCCTGACCGTAGGGTGCGATATCAGGCTTAGCAATCGCAATTCGCTCAACTTCCTTGCGCGTAAGGTCTTCCACCCGTTCGATGTTGATCGTGCTTCCGGTGGGTACCCATAGGGCCAGGTTACCGCGTGCGTACAGTGCGCGAGTTCCCGGGGTAAGCAAACCTTTCTGCTCCAGTGTTTCAACGTGAGCCGAATCGGCGGCGGCAAAAACGTCAAACGGCGCCCCGTTCTCAATCTGTTTCGCCAGGTCGGCCGTACCCCCAAAACTGAGAATCACACGAATCCCAGTGTTATTGCTGAATTGGCGACTAAGTTCCTGGAACGCATCAGTAAGATTTGCGGCGGCCGCGACTACTATTTCGGAGACGGGTTGCTCTCCATTTCTGGCGGTCCTGGCGTGGCACGCTGAAAAAGTAATCAGCGTAATAGCAAGAACGATCTGCGCGTGTCGCCAGGTACAGATGTCGCCAAAGGAAAAGCGATTGTGGGGCGTTCGGCCTTCTACCATGGGCGCAGCTTAGCTGGAACCGGTTTAAGCTTAGTAAGAAGAAACGCAATATAGCCAAGCTATTTTGGATTGTCTACGTGGTCCATCTGAACGTCATCCAAACTCTTGAGGTCGTGCGATGGTAGGCCTGCGCTACATTCAACCACGGTGCTGAGCAACTCGCTTAGTCCGGCAAGAGCATGCTCCCGTCTCGAGCATTTGAATCTTCCCAGAAGCGTTAGAGGTATGGTATAGACCAAGAACCCCCGCACTCAATAGGTCCTTTGAGGAAACCTAAACGGCATCCGGGGACTTGGTTGATCTCCGCTTGAGCCTGAAGGGAAGTTATTTCATTCAGACGATTCAGATCGGGCGGCGCTCAATGGTCCCTGGTTCGGTTCTCTAGCCACAATTCATCTGATGACTAGTCAGATTGCCATTGTACTCAGTTTGCTGTTAGTCGCTCTCGTCCTGTTCGGCATCGAGCGAATTCCCATCGACGTCGTATCCATCCTGCTAGTGGTCGTATTGGTTCTTACCAAAACACTAACCGCGAGCGAAGCCTTTGCAGGTTTTGGGAATGATATTGTAATCACGATTGCCGGGTTGTTTATGCTCACCGGAGGTCTCGCTAAGACTGGAGTGATCGACATGGTCGGCAGGCGATTGCACAGAATCGCCGGGGACAGTGAGTTTCGGATTACATTGCTGATCATGTTTGCGGCAGCACTCTGCGCCTCGGTTATGAAGAACACAACTACGACAGCAATGTTTCTGCCAGTGGTGTTGGGAATTGCCGCGCGAATAAGAATCAGTCCGTCAAAACTACTGATGCCGCTGGCATTCGGCGCAATCCTGGGCGGCACATGTACTTTGATCGGAACGTCCACCAACCTGGCGGTCAGCGGAGCTTTACCGCGCTACGGTATGGAGCCGCTTTCAATGTTCGAGTTAACCAAAGTTGGTGTGCCCATCGTTGGCGTCGGCATGCTGTATATGTTGTTGTTAGGCATACGACTCTTACCCAGGCGTCAGTTGGCTCCGTCTCTCACAGAGCAGTACCACGTGCGGCAGTACATGACGGAAGTAATAGTGTTGGATGCCTCACCGCTGATTGGTAAGACGCTGGCTGAAGCCCGCATCAGCGATGATCTGGATCTTACCGTTTTAGGAATTCTCCGAGGGGCCCGAGGGGCCGAACAGTACAGGATTGCGCCGAATCCCTTTGAACGAGTCAAGGCCGACGACCGGTTGTTGGTTCAAGGCCGAGTAGAAGACATTCTTAGAGTGAAGAGCGAGGCCGGCATTGAAATCGAAGCGGATTTTACTTTAAACGACACAGTGCTGGAAGGAACTGACGCGGAACTCTTCGAAGCCATGGTGCCGCGAGGCTCAGATTTCATAGCCCGTAATTTGAAACGGCTTCGATTTCGCGAGCGCTACCAGGTCATTGTGTTGGCCATTAACCGACATGGCGTGAATCTGCTTTCAAAGATGAGTACCGTAAGGCTGCGGTTTGGCGATGTCCTCCTGGTCCAGGGGAACCGCCAGGATGTGGAAGCCCTCGCTGCGGATGGCCAGATATTACTCTTGGAGGAGATATCCGAGCGGCAAGCGCGGCCGTCTAAAAGACGATGGGCCTTACTGGCCTTCGGCATATTTATGTTCTTCTCGGTCACTCATATCGTACCCTTGCCGGTGGCAGTCCTGCTCGGGGCTCTCGTTCTTCTTGCTAGCAGGTCTCTACGGGTACAGGAAATGTACGAGGTGATTGAGTGGCGCCTGATAGTTCTTATTGCGTGCATGATGAGCTTTGGGGTGGCAATGGAAAAGACGGGCGCCGACCAATATCTTGCTGATTTCATTGTCCGGGGCACCGGTCACTACGGCCCAGTGGCGGTTCTTGCCGGATTCTTTATCCTGACCGTTGCCCTTACGCAGCCGATGTCAAATCAGGCTGCTGCACTTGTAGTTTTGCCAATAGCGCTGAAAACCGCGCTCGCCCTGGGGTTAAACCCAAGAACCTTTGCTGTGGCGGTAACTTTTGCGGCCTCTTGTTCCTTTCTGACGCCGCTGGAGCCGGCCTGCGTCCTGGTGTACACGCCCGGACACTATCGCTTTTTCGACTTCGTCAAAGTAGGGTCGATCCTTACCATCGTGATCTTTGCAATTGTCATCTGGTTGGTGCCTATCTTCTGGCCCTTACAACCGATTGCGCGATAGCTCTCTGCTGGGCCGATTGTGAAGGGCTTCCAGAGCAGCCACGGCCAGGGTATGAAACTCCCGCCGCACGCTATTGATATTGACGAAGGGTAGCGAGTGAGCGTGAGTACGATTTGTTAATAAAACGAAAACCCGCTGCCGATGCGGATCGACCCAGCAGCTCGTGCCTGTGAATCCGCTGTGGCCGTAGCTGTCTGCGGGCAAAGCCGGACCAGCGGCTGACTCCGGAGTTGCTGCGAGTTGCCAGGCGATTGAGCGCGCCTCTTCGAGCCCTTTCGTCATATTCGTTCTAAAAAGTTCACAGGTTCGCGGACTGAGTATTTCACTCTGTGCGGCAAGAAACTGCGCGGCGATGAGAGCCGTTTCATTAGCCGGGGAGAAAAGACCTGCATGGCCCGCGGCGCCCCCGAGGAAATGGGCGTTGCCGTCATGCACCTCTCCCCAGATGAGATTTTCGCGCCACTTGGCATATTCGGGCGCGTTTATCTCCCGGGACGTTGCGCGCTCGTAAGCATTGCCTGTTTCGCAAGCGGCTATCCCGGTTTGCATCGTGATCTCCGGGTTGAAGAAAGTGCTTTGAAGTCTGAGAGTTTCGAAGATCTCAAAACGCGCCAGTTCCGAAACCTGCTGGCCGGTGATTCGTTCGAGCAGAAACCCCAGGGTAATAAATCCGAGGTCGGTGTAGACGACCCGTGTGCCAGGTTGGTGTTCAAGGTCTTCAGCGGCGATCACGTTGAGGACCTTATCGCGCTCGCCTTTGGCAAGGATGTAGAGCGGTCGCCAGGCTGGCAACCCCGATGTGTGCGTCAGGAGTTGGCGCACAGTGATCATCTGCTGGTCCGTCCGTTCAAACTCCGGCAGATAGTTTGAGACGGCGCTGTCCAGAGTTAACTCGCCCGAGTCGATGCGGCGGGCACAAAGAAGACCGGTGACGAGCGGTTTGGTCAGGCTAGCGAGATCGTAAATCGTTTGGAGTGAGGCCGCTATGCGATATGGCTCGACAACGGCATGTCCAAGAGCGTCCGTGAAAACTGGGCGACCCCGCTCGGCTACCAGATAGACGGCGGAAGGGAAGTCGCCGGCATCGATGCGCGTTCCCAACAGAGCGGAGATATTTGATTCGGGCTGGCTCTTAGGCACCATTCCTATTCACTCTCATCACAGGGGCTATCTGCCCTGAGCCCGAAGAGACCGGCCCGCGGAACCGCTCCGAACTTTCACCGCGTGTTCCTCAATCCGTTCCAGCGCGCGCAGAGCCAGCGCAAGTGCGTTTCGTCCCTCCATTCCGGAAACCGGCGATGGCAGGCGGTCTCGCGCAGCTTCAACAAAGGAGAGAATCTCAGCCTGCAAGGGTTCAACCTCGATCACATCCAGATTGCGAACATGAACTCCGGGCCATGACCCATCAGCAGTTGGCGGCGCCAGGCGGCTGATGGAAGCACGCTTGCTGGCGTAGTCAACCGCGACGTAGTCATGCGGTTGAAAGAAACGCATCTTGCGAATCTTCTCTGTACCGACGCGCGACGCAGTGATATTGGCCACTGCTCCGGAAGAGAACTCGAGTCGTGCATTAGCCGCATCAACCTTGTTCGTCAGGATTGGAATACCAACGGCGTGAAGTTCAGTGACCTGAACATCTTCGCCAACTAGCCACTGCACGATATCGAGGTCGTGGATCATCAGGTCGAGGACGACGTCAATATCGAGCGAACGGGAGGTGAACTCGCCAACCCGATGGATTTCGAAATAGACCGGATTGCGCACATGTGGGCGCAGCGCTACCAGGGCGGGGTTGAATCGCTCCAGATGGCCTATCTGTAAGAGGGCGCCACCTTGCTCGGCCGCTTGAATCATACGATCTGCTTCTTCGAGCGTTCTTGCGATCGGCTTCTCAACCAAAACGTGAATTCCTGCTTCAAGCAGTCCGCGGGCAATTTCGCAGTGCGAATCAGTAGGGACTGCAAGGCTGACAGCATCAACGTGCCCGATTAATTCGCGCCAATCAGTGGTCCATTCAACCTCTCGCTCCGCGGCAATCGCACGCGCGGCCTGCTCATTTAGATCGCAAACCCACTCGCACCGGGTCAGCCCTTCATCCGCGAGAGTTTTATGGACGCGTGCGTGCTGCCGTCCCAGATGGCCCACTCCGATGACTGCTGTTCGTAAGGACATTGTCAGTGGTCAGTGGTTAGTGGTTAGTGGTTAGTGGTCAGTGGTCAGTGGTCAGTGGTCAGTGGTCAGTGCTCAGTTGTCAGTGGTTCAGTAGCAAGTCTGGTCGCTCAGAGGTTCGATATTTGGAATGCGTAGCTGGTTTCGAAGATACTCGAACGTTCAGATACAATCGTGTTCAACTGACTACTGACTACTGACAACTGACTACTGACAACGGACCACTGACAACGGACCACTGACAACGGACCATTTCGGAGCGACTATACTTGCAACCTTTAACGCTTGCCAAGCGGGTCTGGCTTTTACTATTTCTCAGCCTCAGCGCTTTCTATTTTTATGGCCTTGGTCACATGCCCTTCGTCGGACCCGACGAACCGCGCTACGCCCAGGTAGCGCGCGAAATGTTTCTGCGCGGCGATCTCGTTACCCCCACCCTTGGCGGCCACACCTGGTTTGAAAAACCACCGCTGCTTTATTGGATGATGATGGCCAGCTTTCACTTGTTCGGAATAAGCGAGTGGTCCGCCCGGCTGGGACCTGCCCTTTCCGGTCTGTTGACTGTCTTCGCGGTCTTTTGGGCCGAGAGACGAGTCTTTGGATCGAGCAACGAGCATCAATGGACTGGAATTGCACCGTGGAGTGCAATCATTGCAGCCTCAACTTTAGGGATCATAGTATTTTCAAGAGGAGCGGGCTTCGACATTCTAATCACCATGACGACTGCGTGGGCGCTTAGTTTCTTTCTGGTCGCAGAGTTGGAAGACGACGAAAAGCGCCGTCGGAGGTTCCTATATGGTTTCTATCTCTTCATTGGGTTATCTCTTCTGGCAAAAGGGTTGATTGGCCTGGTCATTCCTTTCAGTGTTGTCGGTTTGTATCAATTGCTGCGCCGGCAATTTCCTCGAAAGTCGTTTTTACTTACCTTCTGGTGGGGTCTTCCCCTCGCGTTCGCTGTAGCTTCGACGTGGTATGTTCCGGTTATCCTCAAACACGGCTGGCCATTCATTGATGAGTTCTTTATTCAGCACCACTTTGCGCGCTACCTTTCGAACAAATACAGGCACCCGCAACCTTTTTACTTCTATCTCCTGGTACTGATTCCGTTGTCCTTGCCGTGGACTGCATTCCTAATCGAGGGGTTGGTGAAAGCCGGAAAGCGGCGACTTCGCTCCACTGATTCGGTAGACCGATTGCGAGTGTTTGCTCTCGCCTGGTTGCTCATGCCACTTGCATTCTTTTCTTTCTCCGGATCAAAGCTGCCCGGCTATATTCTACCCATCTTGCCCGCCGGAGCGTTAATCGCCGGTGAGCGACTTACAAAGTTCTTGTCCGGAGATCGCGACGGATTTTGGGCAATGCGAATCACGGGCGCACTGTTCGGCATGTTCGCTATCGTGGCATCGGTTTATGTGGTTCGCTCCGGCAGTCTTTCTCCGGAGTGTATAGCGATGATCTGCGTGCCTTTGATTATCTCAGCCGCCACCTGTATTTTCTGGACGCATCACAAAACCGTCTCGACCCTGCTCGTGGTCTTCACTACGTTCGCAGCGCTCATAGTAGCCCTGAATTGCGGAGTAGCCAGCTTCGCCAATCGGGAATCAATGCGCGACCTGATTCAACTTGCGAACGGTCGGGGTTACGACTCAGCGCCGGTCTACGCACTACACCAAATCGACCGCTCAGCCGAATTCTACGCGGCGGGTCGTGTGGTCTACTCCGCAGACGGCGAACCCGTTAGATTTGAAGGTGCGTTGGACATTTTGGAAGCAGCCAGAAAGAACCGCGCTCCGATTCTGGCGATCGTGCCGATCGAATACGTGTATCAATTAACGGCATTACCGTCTGCTCGAATAGATGTGGTTGGGAACAACGGAAGACTCGCGCTGGTCGGCGTTACGAGTCGGTGATTGGATGGTGACTTACAGAACCGGGGAGCGTTGGCCGGGTGAAAATCCGAACAGGGCCAACAATAATTTCAGGTTAGGAAGGGGGCAAAGGCGAAGCGCGCCCGCGCTCAGATTCGCATCCACGCAACCCTAAATTTATAATTCTAGCGAGCAAATTTGCATCTTGAGCGGGGGCGCGCTTCGCTTTGCCCCCTTCCTAACCTGCAAGTTAGCCCGGCTTGAGCCTGTTTTCTACCGCAAGCTCTTCTCCAGAAAATCGATTATCTGACGATCGTATCTCTCGCCGTCTTCTCCGGTGGCTGAGGGTAGATTTAGAGCCGTCAAAGGCAGGTCGGTTTTGACTTCGACACTTGCCAGATTCTCAAAGCAACGGGTCAATTCAATTGTCGACTCGCGAAGCTCCCCGGCATCCGGCCCGGATAGCATAAGAATGCGCCGGGGAGAAAGGGAAGCCGCAATCTCACATGCGCGAGTGTTTTCATAACGGCCGAGAAAGTAGACACGGGTCGCCAGATTAGCCAGAGCAGGCAGCAGGGGCACGCTCATTCCCAGATCGTCCTTAACAGTGGTCTGCACCAGTTCATCGGAATCGCGAGGCACTGAATCGAGCACCAGAACGCTAACTCCCTTATCTTGCGCGGCCGCACGTAGTGCAGCAAAGGCCCCAAGCTCGACGCCAAAGAGTCCGACCTGATCTCCTACCAGGCGATTACCATTCTCTGACTTCTGGGCGCGTAAGAAATCGAGAGCAGCGAGAACGTCTTCTCCCTCAATGGCTCCAAATGAGGTCCATGTGACGGGTGGCGCTTCTCCATGACCACGAAGGTCGGGCCAGAGAATGGTAAAGTTTGTGGCTTCGTTTATCTTGACGCCAAGATTGAAAAGCCAGGAGCGATCTGCGCCGTAGTGATGAAGAAGCACGACCGCGGGCGCGCCATCGCCACCGCGAAGCAACCAGCCTCGCGCGGGAGTGTTGTCACGATTCTGCCAGCCTTGATCAGTAACCTTAAGAGCTGGACCACTGATCTGAGCAAACGCCTTCGGCGTTACCAGGTAAGCGCGACGCGGCGGCTGAGTGATCCCCCGGACAATTAAAGCAAGCGCCATCACGAACGCCACTGTCACCACTAGTAGAATTGGCAGAAGCGACTTAAAAAGCTTCTTCCCTAATCGTCGTCTGGAGGCCATGAGAGATTATGAAGGGTAGGGGACGAAAGAGGAGCCAACGTTGCCGGATCTGTTAGGTCATCCCCGCAGGCTGAATGGCATCCCCTTTCCCGCTTGCCTGTTCGTAGTCTTGCGGAGTGTTGATGTTATCAAAAAAATGTTCGGCGCCTGGTAACTCCCGGAGTTCACTGAAGGGAGTCCAGCGGGTGCGGACAGATTGTAACAGAGCAATGGGCCTGCGTTCGCCGGATTTGATCAATTGGTCTGAGCGGAGCTGGCAGGGAACGTTGCGATAGAGGGTTGCGAGTGGCTGCGGACGCCCATCTTTTTGTATGGCCGCCACCGCTTCAAAGTCTCCGCGAAAACCTGCCAAATGAGCGAACAGTCGCGCGGTGACGAAGGGAAGATCGCAGGCGACAATCAAGGACCACGGCGACTGGGAGGCGGAAAGCGCGGCGTGGACACCACCCAGAGCCCCCCAGTTATCATAAGCGTCGGGGGTGCTGGGCAAATTTAGTTGCAGTTTTTCCGAATCCTTGCCGACAAGTGTGACTGAGTCTGTTACGGCCAACAGTTCCTCAGCAATTCTCTGAACGAAGGTCCGGCCGTCTAGCAGCAGTGCTGCCTTGTCAGTTCCCATGCGACTCGAAGCTCCGCCCACCAGAATGAAACCTGCCATTGAATTCATGGAAATAGCACTCCCCGACTCGGACGTTACCATGCGCTAACCAGTGCGCCAAGCGCATCTGCCTCTAACCTGGAACGAATATTTGAGTTTGCGCGTCTAAGGGACTGAACTGTCGGTCGAAAGTGGGCGGTGGGTGTGCGACAAATTTGTGGGTAGAAGGCGCTATCCAGCAGCGCGCATTTCCCAAAATTCCTCCCAGCGCCCACTCAGTTGTACACAGCGCAGGGCAATGATGTCGTTGGCGCCGCGGACGCTCC
>JALZJF010000185.1 GCA_030859905.1 Acidobacteriota bacterium | reverse complement strand
GGGGGTACGACGTTTACTGGTACGGCCGAAGAGCGGATGACTAGCGGTCTGCGTGAAACTCCACGGGACAAGCCCGTGGCATCTTCCCGTGGCATCTTATTGAGACCGTCCTGTAGCAGCTAGCGGGAGCCTCCACGGGGCAAGCCCGTGGCATCCTCAATTTACCGACAATTTTTGACGCACTGTTGCAAATAAAGACCTGAAATGGGCGGTACTGAAATGGGCGGTACTTGACAGCCAGATCCTCAACGGCGTATAAGCTCAACTGAAAACGTGGTGAGTTAAGGCGACTTGCGGCCACGTAAAACAATCCGCTAAACAGCACGGCCAGTCCCTAAACGGACGCTCCGTAAAACTTCAGCAATCAATGAAGTCCCGCGTTGTTTAAGCGCGGGACTTCTTTTATTGCCGATTGCCAATTTCCGATTGCCAATTGGCCTCTTACCCCGGTTTGTTTTTTAAAATTGGCAATTGGGCAATCGGAAATTGGCAATCGTCTGAGGCAAGATGCAGACCTTTAGAGAACTCCTCGAATCTGACCGGATCCACGTCTTCGATGGCGCAATGGGCACCATGCTTTACGCCAAAGGTGTCTACATCAACCGGTGTTACGACGAACTAAACCTCACTAATCCTGACCTAGTGCGCGAAGTTCACGCGGAATACCTCCACGCCGGAGCGGACATTATCGAGACCAATACGTTCGGCGCTACCGCCTACCGGCTGCACCAGTATGGGCTTGAAGGGAGCATGGTGGACATCAACATTGCCGCGGCTCGCATAGCCCGTGAAGCCGCCGGCGAAGATGCCCACGTCGCCGGCGCCCTCGGTCCCCTGGGATTGCGGATCGAGCCCTATGGTCCCACCTCCTTCGACGAAGCAAAAGACATGTTCAAGGCGCAGGCTTCCGCCTTGCTCGAAGGTGGAGTTCATCTCTTTCTACTCGAGACCTTCTCGGATGTCTCTGAGATCCGACAGGCGATTCGGGCCATTCGCGAATTGTGTGACCTACCCATCATTGCCCAGATGACCATCATGACCGACGGCAACACGACTTTCGGCACCACACCCGAAGTCTTCACTGCGCGTTTGGACGAGTGGGGCGCTGACGTAATTGGTCTCAACTGCGGAGTGGGGCCCGCAATTATTCTGAGCGGTCTCGAGAAGATGCGCACCGTGACGAAAAAGAAGCTGGCTGCGCAGCCCAACGCCGGATTGCCTCGTGACGTTCAGGGCCGGCAGTTCTACATGTGCTCGCCGGAATACATGTCAAAGTTCGCGAAAAGGTTGATCCAGTCGGGCGCAAAGTTTATCGGGGGCTGCTGCGGGACCACGCCTGCACACATCAAGCTGATTTCCGACGCAGTTCGAGCCGCTTCGCCGCGGGCCCAGAGAATGGTGATGTCTACGGGTCCACTGGTTCACGTGGAAGAGATTGTCCCCGCCGACATTAAGGTCGTTCCTGCGGAGGAACGTTCCAACTGGGGAAGAAAGATCGTCCGCGGCGAGTTTGTTACCTCGGTTGAAGTCTTGCCGCCGAAGGGTGTTGACGCTGGGAAGACGCTGGATTCGATTAGGTTATTGAAGGACGCGGGAGTGGACGGCGTTAACATTCCTGACGGGGCACGCGCGCAGTCGCGCATGAGCGCGATGGCCACCGCAGTCCTGGTCGAACAGCAAATCGGGATTGAGTCAGTTCTGCACTACTGCTGTCGAGATCGCAATCTGCTGGGAATGATGTCCGACCTGCTCGGCGCCTCGGCTTTGGGATTAAGAAATCTGCTGTTGATTACTGGAGATCCACCGAAAATGGGCCCATATCCAGATGCGACGGCCGTCTTTGACATCGACGCCATCGGTCTGACGAATATGGTGAATAAGCTGAACCATGGCCTGGACATCGGCAACAATCCCATCGGGCAACCGACCGCCTTCTGCATCGGCGTCGGCGTCAATCCCGGAGCAATCAATCCGGAGGAGGAAATTCGACGTTTCGAGTACAAAGTTGAGGCGGGCGCTCAGTACGCGATTACTCAGCCGGTGTTTGATACCGACCAACTTCGCGACTTCATCAAGAGTATCGAACACGTGCGCATACCGATCATCGCCGGCATCTGGCCTCTGGTGTCGTATCGCAACGCAGAGTTTCTGCACAACGAAGTCCCGGGTGTACGTGTGACGCCATCGATCATGGAACGAATGCGCGCGGCATCGGCAATCAGCAAGGAAGCCGGGCGCGATGAAGGTTTGAAGATCGCGCGTGAATCGCTACTGGAGGTTCGCGATCAGATTCAGGGCGTGCAGGTGTCTGCGCCTTTTGGTAATGTAAAGTATGCGTTGGAAGTATTTGACGTGTTGGAAGGATTTGGGGCCGCCCCGGAGACCGTCGTCACGACCGATAGATTGTAGGGGTAAACAACCTTCCCGTTTACGATCGTGTAAACGACCTCGGCTTTGAGCAACTCTCTAGGCGCGACTCTGGGCAAGTTCTTTGAAAGCACTGCAAGATCCGCAAGTTTCCCTACCTCTATAGAGCCTTTGATCTTTTCCTCGAAATTGGCGTAAGCCGTACCCCAGAACCCTCCGACAATCCATTCACCCTTCGGTAGACGCGAGATTACCTCCCTCACGCGAGCGACAAAATCCCTCTGCGTCGAGACGGCCATGATATTGAATTCAAGAAATTGCGCTGCCGAAGCAAAGTGGACATGATTGTCGTTGAAGCCCGGAGTCACAAAGTTTCCCTGCAGGTCGATCATCTGAGTTTTCGGACCGCGCAGCTTGAGTGCGGCTTCATTAGATCCCACGACTATGAACTTGCTGTCGCGGATCGCCACGGCTTGAGCGATGGAGTTTTTGCTGTCAACAGTCCAAATCACACCGTTGTGGAGGATAAGGTCAGCAGATTCACGGTCGGGAGGGCCTTGCGCCTGCAGTGAGTTGACTGGAGCAAGAGTCAGGAACGTCATCCAGATGAGGAAGATGGTGGGTGGCTGCTTGAGTCTATTCAACTTGTGGCTCCCTCAGCAAGGAACAGGTTGACCCGCAACCAATCAAGCCTTGCAGCTAGAAATGCGACAAAAACGATTCTCGAACTCCGACGATAGGACAATCTGAGATCTGAGATTATCTGAGACCTCAAATTTCAGATCTGAGAATGTTGGTTCGTGTAGATGGGCGCAGATGAACCAATGCTCAAGTTCGGATACTGCCCATCCAGGAGCGAATTCGGATGAAGGAACGAAGCTAGCCCGGATTATTCATGAACCATCATTCAATCCAGCCTGCGGTAGCAGGCGGCAGCGTAAAGCCTGGGGCGTGAGCCCCAGGAAAGCAACGAAGATAGCATCAGCCCGTGTTAACGGGCGGCAGC
>JALZJF010000184.1 GCA_030859905.1 Acidobacteriota bacterium | reverse complement strand
GGGGGTACGACGTTTACTGGTACGGCCGAAGAGCGGATGACTAGCGGTCTGCGTGAAACTCCACGGGACAAGCCCGTGGCATCTTCCCGTGGCATCTTATTGAGACCGTCCTGTAGCAGCTAGCGGGGGGCCTCCACGGGGCAAGCCCGTGGCATCCTCAATTTGCCGACAATTTTTGACGCGCTGTTGCAAATAAAGCAAATAAAGACCTTGACATCATTTTGAGGCTGTGCTAGAAAGCCGCCAGTAAATCGATTTAGTTAGCGAACTAACGCCTTAGTAGGTGCTCCAAACCCTTCGGCAACTTCCGGGAGGCGGCAGCAATTTCTTTCTTGCCGTTTGCTTTCAGCTCTCAATTAAATTCGGTCCGTAGATGAGTGCTAAGATTTACGCGCTGTTTTGGTCGTTACTACTCGGCGTCGCTTGTTCAACTTACGCCCAGTCGAACAAGGTCGAGCGCCAACGTCAGTTTGAGCCTGCAATCAAAACATTCGAGGAGGCTGATAAGAACAAGCCGCCCGCCAAAGGGGCAGTGCTATTCATCGGCAGTTCGTCGATCACATTATGGAAGAGCCTGCGCGGCGACTTCCCCAGGGCGAGAGTTATTAACAGGGGTTTCGGCGGGTCCCACATTGAAGACTCAATTGATTTCGCGAACCGTATTGTATTTCGGGCCAAGCCGCGTCTGATCGTCTTCTATGCAGGTGATAATGACATCGAGAGTGGCAAGAGTCCGGCGGTTGTGTTGGAAGACTTCAAGAAGTTTGTCGCCGTAGTTCATCAAAAGCTGCCGCGCACACGCATCGCCTTCATCTCGATCAAGCCGAGTCCGGCGCGCTGGCATCTGGCTGACAAAGTGAAGGAAGCCAACCTGCTGATCAAAGGTTTCACCGAGACCGACCGCAGGCTCGACTACATCGACGTCTTCTCGCCGATGCTCGGAAAAGATGGAAACCCACGCGCCGAACTGTTCGTGGAGGACCGCTTGCACATGAACGAAGCCGGTTACACACTGTGGCGGTCTATCGTTGCTCCTTACGTCAGATAATCGCTATACCTCGATCGGTATGAACCTGCCTGGGAAAAAACATACGCTTCAGAAATGCTGGACTCTAGCGCTGTGCGCCGCGCTGGTCTGTTCAACGGCGAGCGGGACGCAAAGGGCTAATACGCGCCCGAGAACGCAACCCGAAACTACCCACTTGCGGTTGACTAAACTCCCCAACCGAAAACCCCGCAACGTGATCTTTATTCTTACGGACGACCAGCGTTACGACGCTCTCGGTTTTTTACGCGGACAGCCGTTCCTTGAGACGCCGAACCTGGACGCACTCGCTAGCGCCGGCGTGCATTTGCCGAACGCCTTTGTGACCACCGCGCTCTGCTCACCCTCGCGCGCCTCAATCCTCACGGGCCGGTACGCCCATCGGCACCGCGTCGTTGACAACGACAGCCCCATCCCGCCGGGACTCGTCTTCTTTCCCCAGTACCTTCAGCGCGCGGGTTACGAGACTGCCTTCATCGGCAAGTGGCACATGGGCGGCCCCATCGACGATCCTCAGCCCGGTTTCGACCACTGGGTGAGCTTCAAGGGGCAGGGGACCTACCTGCCGGACGAAAATGGCCTGAACGTAGACGGAAAGCGCGTCCGGCAAAAAGGCTACATTACGGACGAACTGAACAGCTACGCGCTCGACTGGCTCAAGAGCCGTCGACGCGACAAACCGTTCATGCTTTACCTCTCGCACAAGGCCGTGCATGCCGACTTCATCCCGGCTCAGAGACACCGCGGGCGATACGCCGACAAGGAATTCGTGCCGCCACTGAGCATGAATCCTGAGAATGTTCAGGGCGCTCCGATGTGGGTGCGGAACCAGCGCAACAGTTGGCACGGCGTTGATTTCCCGTACCACGGCGACTTGAATATCGGAGAGTATTACAAGCGTTACGCCGAGACGTTGCTGGCAGTGGACGAAGGCGTAGGCCAGTTGGTCGAGTTGCTCAAACAGAAAGGCATGCTCGACTCAACACTGATCTTCCTGATGGGAGACAACGGTTTCGCTTTCGGCGAACACGGGCTGATCGATAAGCGCACTGCGTACGAAGAGTCGATGCGCGTGCCCCTCGTGATACAGTGCCCGGCGCTGTTCCGGGGCGGCACAGTGGTAAACGAGGTGGTCGCCAACATCGACATCGCACCGACCATCCTCGAAGCGGCAGGACTCAGAGCGCCGAAAAACATGGATGGCCGCAGCTTCTTGCCCCTGGCCCAGGGCAAGCAGATAACCTGGCGGGAACACTTGCTTTATGAGTACTACTGGGAGTGGGCCTTTCCGCACACTCCCACCATTTACGCGCTGCGGGGCGACCGTTACAAGTACATACATTATTACGGACTTTGGGATATCAACGAGCTGTATGATATTAAAGCTGACCCGCACGAGATGCGAAACTTAATCAGCAGTCCTGAACACCAGGAAGTCGTCAATCAATTCCGTCGGCAGATGTTCGAGCTGCTGGAGAAGACGCAGGGACTGTCCATCCCGGTCAAACCGACACGGTGGGGTCAGCAAAACTTGAGACGCGACGGTTCGAAGGCGGCTGAGTTTCCACCCGAACTCATAAAGAAGCATCAAAGAATCAACAAGCGACCCAGTTATTCGTCACCACGAAAAATCCGGTCCAACATCCGACGAACCAAAAATTCCGGACGGCTTATTAGGTCAAGGAAATAGCCTTCGATGAAACTTGCTAAATTGTTCCAGTCCCTACTTGCGCTCTGTCTGGTCGCCTCAATCGGCTTTGGATCTGTAGCGCAAAGACGGCGGGCGCCGGCTTTAAGACTGGACAGCGTGCGGACGGATGACGTCGAGCGCAGGGTCAATGCGCTACTTGCGCGGATGACACTCGCGGAGAAGCTCGGCCAGTTGCAGATTCTCGACGGACACGCGGATGGAAGATATAGAGACGAATTCCCTGACATGATTCGTCGCGGTTTGCTTGGTTCGACTCTGAACGTGCGCGGCGTGAAAAATACGAATGACCTCCAGCGTATCGCCCTCGAACAATCACGTCTGAAGATACCGATGATTTTTGGCTTCGACGTGATTCATGGCTACCGCACCGTCTTTCCGATACCGCTGGGCGAAACGGCGAGCTGGGATCCAGCCGCGGTAAAACGAGCTGCGAGTATTGCCGCGGCGGAAGCAAGAGCCGCCGGCGTGCATTGGACGTTCGCGCCGATGGTCGATATCGCGCGAGATGCTCGTTGGGGTCGAATTGCTGAAGGCTCGGGCGAAGATCCCTATCTCGGTTCCGTGATGGCCCATGCCCGCGTGCAGGGATTTCAAGGAAACGATTACAGTGCTTATGACAAGGTAGTCGCGTGCGCAAAGCACTGGGTGGCTTATGGCGCGGCTGAGGCGGGTCGCGACTACAACACCACCGATGTGTCTGAAAGAACCTTGCGGGAAGTCTACTTCCCTCCTTTCAAAGCTGCAGTCGATGCGGGGGTGGGAACTTTCATGAGCGCATTTAACGATCTGAACGGCGTACCCACTTCGGCAAACCCCTTCACCCTCACTGAGGTCCTGCGCGGCGAGTGGAAGTTTGACGGCTTTGTTGTCAGCGACTACACCTCCGTGGAGGAACTTATTAAGCACGGTGTGGCTGCAGATGGGGCGGCAGCCGCACAAGAGGCAATGAGCTCGGGTGTAGACATGGAAATGGTCAGCCGACTATATAACCAGCATGGCGTCGAACTGCTGAAACAACGAAGGCTCAGCCCGCAAACCATTGACGAGGCCGTGCGCCGCATCCTGCGTATCAAGTTCCGCCTGGGTCTGTTTGATAGGCCTTACGCGGACGAAGCTCGGGAACGCGGAGTCATTTTCAGCCCCGCGAATGTCGCCGCCGCTCGCGAAATTGCCGCGCGTTCGATGGTGCTATTGAAAAATGAGAAGCACGTGTTGCCGCTAGCTAAGAGTGTCAGGTCCATCGCTTTGATTGGTCCACTCGCAGACAGCCAGAAAGATATGATCGGTTCCTGGACCGGTGACGGCAAAGCCGAGGATGCGATCACCCTGCTTCAAGGCCTCAAGTCAAAATTGCCACAAGCAAAAATTAATTACGTTAAAGGATGCGACATAAATTGCGCGATAGCGGATGGATTTGAGGAAGCAGTTCGTGCTGCGAGAGAATCGGATGTAGTGATCCTGGCCGTGGGTGAATCGGCCGAGATGAGTGGCGAAGCTGCATCGCGCACTTCGCTTGATCTGCCGGGTCGCCAGTTGGATCTGGTGAAAGCGATGCAGGCTACCGGTAAGCCGACGGTGGTGGTGCTCATGAACGGACGCCCGCTGACTATTAACTGGATCGCGGAAAACACTCCCGCGATTCTCGAGACGTGGTTCGCCGGCACGCAAGCGGGCAATGCGATTGCGGATGTCCTCTTCGGCGACGTGAATCCGGGCGGAAAATTACCCGTGACCTTCCCGCGTGCGGTGGGCCAGATTCCACTCTATTACAATCACTTCAACACGGGCCGACCGCCGGATATCAAAAATAAATACACCTCAAAATACCTTGATGTTCCCTGGACACCTCTTTTCCCTTTCGGTTACGGGTTAAGCTATACGCAGTTCAGGATCACAAACCTGCAGCTCAGTGCGCCACGTCTTCCGGCGAATGGCAAGCTGGCGGTCAGTGTGGAGGTGGAGAACGTGGGCAAACGCGCCGGCGATGAAGTGGTGCAACTCTACATACGCGATGTGGTAGCCAGCGTGACGCGGCCGGTTAAGGAACTCAAGGGTTTCCAGCGAATCACGCTGGGGCCAGGCGAGAAGAAGCGCGTCGAATTTACGCTCGGGCCTGAGCAGCTTGGCTTCCACGATCGCAAAATGCGTTTTGTTGTCGAGCCAGGGGATTTCAAGGTCATGGTTGGGCCAAATTCCCAAGACATTGTCGAAACGAGTTTTCAAGTGCTTAAGTCCTGATGGCCTGTAACAAGGGCTTCGCTAACGACTTCACATTACACCCTGCTTTAGAAGTTGTGAAAAAACTGAAATCAATGGCGTATACCACTCGAGTGGTCAGAAATTCACCGGGTCGGCCGCAATTTCGAAAAGCTGCCTGACTTGGTCATAACAAATTAGCGGCTGGGCAAAAATCCGAATTCATGCGCGCGGTTGCGACGCGAGTTGCCCTTGAGGTTTTGGGGAACTTGAAAGTAGGATATCGGCGATGAGATTAAAGAGTTGGGCAAAGACGTTGGGAATCTGGGGATTCCTATTCTTCCTCGTAAAGGGTTTGTTATGGCTAACGATTCCTGCGTTGATTGCTTTCATTGCCAACTAACTTCTATCAATTACTAACTTCGTGGGATGAAAATGCGCCGGTTGAGTACTGCTGGAGTCGTTCTTATTCCAATCCTCACGGCGGCGCTCCTAACTGCTCCTCAATCCGCTACTCCTTTGACTCCGCAGAATGTTGAGCGGCCCCGCGCGCGCGAGGCGGGCATCATAGTTGGCGTCTTGCCTCCGGGTCCGCTAAACGCGATTACCGACGTCACGGGCGTCCTGGTTGGTCACACTACGATTGTCCGGCAGGAAAACATTCGCACCGGGGTTACGGCAATCCTCCCTCATAATGGAAATATTTTTCGCGAGAAGGTTCCTGGCGCAGTTTTTGTGGGTAACGGTTTCGGCAAACTAATGGGCTCTACCCAAGTGAATGAGCTGGGCGAGATCGAGACTCCAATCCTGCTGACCTCGACACTGAGCGTGCCGCGCGTTGCTGATGCGTTGATGGATTACACGCTGAGCCTGCCGGGAAATGAAGATGTTCAGTCAGTTAATCCTTTGGTGGCGGAAACCAACGATGGATATCTGAATGATATCCGCGGACGGCACATCACTCGCGAGGATGTCCTGGCGGCGATCAAAAACGCCAGGAGCGGAACAGTTGCCGAAGGATCAGTGGGCGCCGGGACAGGCACGGTCGCCTTTGGCTTCAAAGGCGGCATCGGCACTGCCTCAAGAAAGTTGCCCGCGGGGTTGGGCGGATCCACGGTTGGCGTGCTCGTGCAGTCAAATTTTGGCGGCATGCTAACCATCAATGGAGCTCCGGTGGGCCGCGAGCTGGGGCAGTACTATTTAAAGGACCAGCTTGGGGTTACTGACCAGCCGGGAAACCGGCATACCACGTTTCTGGGGAAGCATCCGAATGAGGCCGACGGCTCTATCATCGTAGTGATCGCTACCGATGCGCCCGTTGATGCTCGCAACCTCGGACGCATGGCAGCAAGGGCGATGAAGGGACTGGCAAGAACTGGTTCCGCCGGAACAAACGGTAGTGGCGATTATGCGATTGCCTTCTCGACCTCCAACGACGTGCGTATTCGAATGGCCGCTAATCCAGACGGTGGCAACGCCGCACGCAATTCGAAGTCGGTACCAAACGAAGCCATGTCGCCATTGTTCCTGGCAGTAATCGAGGCCACGGAAGAGGCTATCTACAATTCGCTCTTTCGCGCCCAAACCATCACCGGCCGAGGCCGAACGGTTGAAGCGCTCCCCCTCGAGCGAACCTTCGAGATACTGCGCAAGTACGGGGCTCTGAAACGATAGTCCAAAGGCTTTGTACTTTGAACTTTGTGCTTGCGTGCTCTCAGTCACACCGCGGCTTTAGCCCGGTGGCAGTGGTTTTACTTTCGAGTTCCCTAACCGTTTTAACGGTTTAGGGTGGTGCGTGGATGACGCCTTAAGCAAACCGTTAAAACGGTTCCAGAAGTCGGAGCTTGCTTTGACACCGGGCTAAAGCCGCGGTGTGACTGAGATAGTTACGAAAAGGAAACTGCTTACCCCGCCCATCTCTGGTCCCAACTCTGGCCCACAAGTTTATTGACACTTCATTCCGAGCCGCCTAAAATTCTCTTCCCCCCGAGATCATACAATCGATCGATTACAAGGAGGTCAACCAGTGAAAACAAATATACGTGTCAACCGGAAGAAGCCGGAGTCACTAACGAGGCAGATCATTGAGCAGCTTACCGGTCAGATCGAAAGCGGAGTTCGGGCTGCGGAAAGTTTTCTGCCCAGTGAGCGTGAGCTTGCCAACCAGGCCGACGTTGCTCGGAACGTGGTAAGAGGCGCCTACGAAAACCTTAGGCGCGCCGGATTGATTCAGAGCGAAGGGCGCAGGGGCCGAACTGTGAGGTCTGGGGCAAAAAAGCGCGCCGGCGGAAAGAGTGCTGCCAGCAAAGCGCGCAAGAAGTGAAGTTAGCGCTGCGTCGCATGCTCTTTGCCCCCTCCCAAAACTTGAAAAAACTCCGCCTATCGAGTGGCAATTGCGGCTGCGTCACCGAGCGCTAGAATCTCGTTCCGAATAGCATTCCGTTCAGCAATTAGCCTCACGAAGAACAGTCTGCGCCTCAAAAAGAAAGCCAAAGCCCTCAATCCTCCGAAGAATTTGTCGAGCTCTTCTGAAAACCGGATCGCAGCGTAGCCCGCCGCCGGCACGACCAGCAGCGCGATAAGCGAGACCATTCCACCCAGAAATTTGTAAGTCAGCAATCCGACAATCAACCAGGTCAAAGGAAAGAGCAGCATGGCGGAGACGATCTTGATTGTTGAGATAACGTCGTCAGAGTCCTGGTAGAACCTGGTCGAGAGATAGCCACCCAGACGATAGGCGGGATAGTGAATCAGAAGTCCCAGCGTGGCCGGCACGATCAGAAACAGGAACAACAGTCCGCGACTAACCAGATGGCCAAAGACGTCCAGGGTGGAAGTTGGCGGTGATAGATCGTCCGGGTCCACCCGCGCCTGTTTCAATTCTTCTTCGAAGCGAGTCATGCGCGCTTCGAGCTTTGCCAGACGGTCAGGTGCGTGATCGCGCAGAATTTTGTACGCCTTAATAAATCTTTGTTGGAGCTGCAGCTCACCCGTCAGACTGTCATCCCTGCCTTTTCCCTCCTCCGAGAAAATCCTCTCCGCGCGCGCTATGGTGTGCAACGCTTCCTCGTGCTCAGCATCAAGCATCACATCGCGGAGCGCAGATTCTATTCTGTCTGAGAGATCGCGTACGGCCGCTCGCGGCGGGTTGCCGTCCGCCTCCAAGTCCATGCGCGTTACCTCGATAGGTTTTCCGAAGTGGAGCAAGACCGCGCTGCGAAAGGTCGTCTTTGAAGTGTAGTAAAGACCCGCTGGAACAATCTTGAGATCCGCGACTTCGCCGGTCGAGATAGCCCCGAGAGCGATGCGCGCCGCCCCGGTCTTGATCGGGCGTAGTCTGGGCTCGTCATGTGAAACGCCTTCGGGACAGATGCCTATAGTCCCGCCCTTGGCAAGTAGTTTCCGAGCAGCGGCAAAGGTTTCAAGATTACGAGAAACGTCCTCGCCTTCGTCCTGCCGTCGATAGACTGGAAGAGCCTCGAGTGCCCTAATTAGGGATCCCAGCACTGGAATTTTGAATAGCGGCGCCTTCGCCAGAAAGGAAACGCGACGCGGCGCCAGACAAAGTAGGAAGGCCGGATCTACCAGCGCATTCGGGTGGTTGAGAACAAAGATAACCGGACTTTTCCGGGGTACGTTTTCGAGGCCGTCGACTTCGACACGCCGAAAATAGACGCGGAAGGCAAACATCAGTAAGGCAACGATAATTCGACGAGTCATTAGTGAGTATTGTACCCGGTCCTGTCAGAACGGCGAGCGGTAGCGACCCGGTCTGGGCAGAACGGCGAGCGGTAGCGACCCGGTCTCAACTTAGGACCCGGTCTCAACTTAGGAACCGCTATCTACCGGAGAATACAAGCCGGTCGCTTCTGCTCCCGGTTCTGACGTGACGGCACACTTTGACGAGCTTGACTAATGAGGCCACCAGAGCAATTATGAGCGTCAGTATCACTGTTCGTAGATTCCACCCATCTGCGAGGCACCTCATGTGGAACGACACAGACTTCCCGTTGGCCCATCTCATTACATTCCGATCTTACGGAACCTGGTTACATGGTGACGAGCGCGGCTCTGTAGATCGCTACCAGAATCGTTTTGGCTCGCCTTATATCCCCGTCAATGAGCAATGGCGTAAACACAACACGCAAACGCTCAAAGGCGAGCCTGTGTCATTGGACGCAGCGCGGCGTCAATCCGTTGAGGCTGCGGTCCGTGAGACTTGTGCTTTACGCAACTGGCTCTTGCGGGCGCTGAACGTGCGCACCAATCACGTTCATTGTGTGGTTTCCATCGGCGAGACGAAAGCGGACCAAGCTCTTATCGCCCTGAAGGCAAACGCTACTAAGCAAATGCGGCAGGATGGTTGTTGGAATGAGCAACATAGTCCTTGGGTAAAGAAAGGCAGCAAAAGAAATCTTTGGAACGAACGCAGCATCGAACGCGCCATTGACTATGTAATAAACGGCCAAGGCGACGAACTCCCGGACTTCGACTGAATTGTTAGTAGATAGCAGGCAAGCGGTATCCTGCCTGTAAGAACCGGGAGCTGTAGCGACCGGGCTGTATCCTTATAGGTTGAGACCGGGTCGCTACCGCTCGCCGTTCTGCCAAGACCCAGTCGCTACCGCTCGCCGTTCTGACATGACCCAGTCGCTACCGCTTGCCGTTCTGACATGACCCAGTCGCTACCGCTCGCCGTTCTGACGTGTAATAATACTCACGCTTTCCCACGAACAAACTAGCTAGCGGAGAAGACTTTTATGAAGCGCTTTGTCATCTCGATTTCTGTTCTCTTGATTGCGTTTACTTCAATAATCGTTGCGCAAGACACTCGGCGATTCACCATCGAAGAGTTGCTGAAGGTACGTCGCGTGGGCGATCCGCAAGTCTCGCCCGATGGCAAGAACGTAGCTCTCACGATTGGCGACGTAAACTTCGACGGTAATCGAGTAGTCACGCACATCTACCTTATGCCGCTGGCAAGCGGGGCTGAAATAAAGCGAATAACAAGCGATGACAGCTCAGCCACTGCACCGCGTTGGTCACCTGACGGCAAAAAGATCGCTTACGTTACCGGCGGCCAGATCTGGGTAATGGATCATGACGGGGACGACAAGGAACAGATAACTAAAATCTCCACCGGGGCCTCAGGTCCGGTTTGGTCGCCGGACGGGAAATGGATTGCGTTTACCTCAGATGTCTATCCGGAGTGTACGAATGAGGATTGCAACCGGCAAAAAGAAGAACAAGCCGCGAAGAGCAAAGTAAAAGCTCATCTGACCGATCGCCTTCTATATCGCCACTGGGTGGAGTGGCGCGACGTCAAGCGCACCCACGTTTTCATTATCGGCAGCAAGGGCGGTGCAGCACGCGATTTAACACCCGGCGATTTCGACGCACCGCCTTACGCCGTGGCAGGCGGTATCGATTATTCGTTCTCCCCGGATTCGAAGGAGCTTGCTTACCTGCGCAACCCCGATAAGGTTGAAGCGATCTCCACCAATAGCGATATCTACCTCGTGCCGACCACTGGCGGCGCGGCCAAAAACATCACAGTTCGAAACCGTGGTTATGAAGACAGTCCGATTTACACGAAGGACGGCAAACATATTCTCTATCGTTCGCAGGCGACCGCCGGGTTTGAGGCAGACCGCTGGCGCCTGATGAGTTACAACCGCGCGACCGGCGCCAGCACTGAACTGCTGAGAGGCTTCGACCTAAATGTGGACGATATCGTATTGTCGCCCGACGGTACTACTGTTTACTTCCTCGCCGGCGAGCGCGGGCTTCATCCGGTTTATAAAGTCGCCTTGACCGGCGGCGCCGCCCGAAAAATTCTAAACAATGTTTTCGCAACTAATCTTCAGATCACACCCGACGGACAGACACTTGTTTTTGCGCACAGTTCGCTCGCCGCGCCTCCGGAAATTTATCGGGTCAATCAAGATGGGAGTGGTTTGGGACCTCTGACGCGAGTAAATACAGAAATCATGGCGCGCGCTGCTCTTAAAGAAGCAGAGGAGATGGAGTGGACGGGCGCCCTCAGTAAAAGGATTCATGGCTTTCTGCTGAAACCCAGGAACTTTGATCCGATTCGAAAATATCCGCTGGCGGTTTTGATCCACGGCGGACCTCAAAGCGCCTGGAACAATAGCTGGAGCTATCGCTGGAATCCCCAGATCTTCACCGACGCCGGGTATGTCGTCTTCATGCCCAATCCCCGTGGCTCTTTGGGCTATGGCCAGCAGTTCGTTAACGAGATCAGCGCCGACTGGGGCGGCAAGGTCTTCATCGATCTGAAAAACGGGATGGCTGATGTACTGCGTCGAAATAGCTACGTTGACAGGAATCGGATCGGCGGCGCTGGTGCGTCGTACGGCGGCTACATGGTCAATTGGATCCTGGGCCATAACAACGATCCGCGTTTCAAGTTCAAAGCACTCGTTTCCCACGCCGGTGTTTACAACTTAACCAGCATGTATGGCGCGACTGAGGAGCTGTGGTTTGTTGAGTGGGAGTTTAAAGGCACTCCCTGGTCCAACCCGGCGATGTATCAGCGCTGGTCCCCACATATGTACGCGCAAAACTTCAACACACCGACGCTGGTCACGGCCGGCCAGCTTGATTACCGAGTGCCGTACAGCGAGAGCCTCCAACTCTTCACTGCCTTGCAGCGAAGGGGTGTGGAATCCAAACTGCTCGTCTTCCCAGACGAAGGCCATTGGATTCTAAAACCGCAAAACTCAGAGCTTTGGTATCGCACGGTGCTCGATTGGTTAGATAAGCATTTGAAGTGAGCGGGGGGAAAGGCCAAGGAGGTAAACTCTGTGTGAAAACCCAAGGACCTACCGTTAATTTGCAGTTAGGAAGGGGGGCAAAGCGAAGCGCGCCCCCGCTCAAGATTCGCAGCCATTCAACCTTAAACCTCATAATCCAAGCCCAGGACTTTGGAATCTTGAGCGGGGGCGCGTTTCGCTTTGCCCCCTTCCTAACTGCAAGTTTTACCGCAGGCTACCGCTTCTGCATTGAGCAACAATCGTCCAATCAAAGAGTTCGTAGATTAATGAAAGCCACCAAACTATCAGATCTTGAGCGCCTGGCCGTCCGCGCCCGGCCCAAGGGCCAGCCTCTAATGCACCAGACTTGGGGCAAGCTTCTCTTCATGCATTGGCGCATCGAGGAGAAGTTGCTCCGTCCCTTGATACCCACCGATCTGGAGATTGATACGTTCGACGGTTCCGCATGGATCGCTGTCACGCCATTTACCATGTGGGACATCCGCGCTTTCCCTCCTTTCCTTCCCCCAGTGCCCGGCCTAAGTGCGATGCATGAGTTGAATGTGCGCACATACGTGCACTTTGATCGCGTGCCAGGTGTGTGGTTCTTCTCGCTCGACTGCAGCAGCAAGCCGGCCGTGCTGGGAGCCCGAACGTTCTTTCACCTGCCGTATTACCACGCCGACATTGTGCTCAACCAGGATGAAGCAACTATCGATTACACTTCGAGTCGCACGGAAGATCCGCCCGCTGAATTTAGTGCCTCGTGGAAGATTGGCGGGCCACCTCGCTATCCGCGTCCCGGCTCGCTGGAGTTTTTTCTAACTGAGCGCTACTGCCTATACAGCGAAGGCGACGACGAAATATACCGCGCGCGCATTTATCACGAGCCGTGGCCACTGCAGAAAGCCTCACTCGTCTCGTTCGAGTCAACCATGATCGAATCTCACGGTCTGCCTACACCAGCCGGCGATCCGCTATTACACTATGCCGAAGAACTCAGCGTGGAGATCTGGCCGCTGGAGGATTTGGAGTAGCAGGCACTTGTCTTCACGGCTGCTTGTAGTACTCCTTCGCAACTTGCGTCACTCGCACTACATAATCCGTTTTGGCGTTTGTATAAGCAACTCTGTCGTTTGGATAAACGCGAGCTACGATACGTTCGGCAAGTGTTTTCATCGTTAGTTAGTGGGGCCGTTTTTATTTCCGTACGACCCCGGAAGGATCTAGGGTTAATAGCCGTGTTGCGACAACGCGAGGGAGTTGCTACGGCCTCTCCCCTAATCTTTCGGCAATTGGAATTAGAGCCCGCGAAGCGTGGCGACAGCATAACACCTGGGCGTAAGCCCCAGGACAATCGCAGTTGAGTTCCAAGCCAGCGAAGCCGGCGGCAGCGGCAACAAAAGAGACATCGTTGATGAAAACTAGGGCACGAACAAGATTCTTGATCTGCTGTCGCCCGCTCGCGGGCTGGCTGAATCTATTTAGTCTGTGATCTCAAGTGAGCCTAGCTCTGATCAATAACCTGAGCAAGTGAATCGAGCAACACAGACTAAAGTCGGTGCCACTTCATATTGAGTGGGCGCCGTTACTATAAACCTTTGGCAGATGCCCGGTCACCCTGTTAATGTAGGCGCGCTTCTGCAGTAGCACGGACTTCAGTCTGTGTGATGCGAGCTTGCTCAAACTAAAGTTTGGGCCATCAACAATCATGATCTTCCGTGGACCGTATCCTGAAGTCAGCATACCTGAAGTCTCCCTCACGCAGTTGGTCCTTCGACGCGCGCGAGAACTCGGCAGTAAGCCGGCGCTTATCGAGGGCCCAACCGGACGGATTATCACCTATGAGCAACTAGCGGACGCGATCACTAAAGTCGCGGCCGGCCTGGCCCAGCGAGGGTTCAAGAAAGGCGATGTCTTTGGGATCTTAAGCCCGAACGTCCCTGAGTACGCCATCATTTTCCATGCCGTCGCATCTCTGGGTGGCATCAACACGCCGGTCAACCCTCTCTACACGGAACATGAAATTGCTCATCAGTTGAAAGATGCCGGGGCCAGATTTCTGGTGACGGTGCCGGCGTTGATCGAAAAAGCTCGCCAGTCTGCCGACGCAGCGCTGATTGAGGAACTGTTTGTCTTCGGCGAGGCCGATGGAGCCACTCCTTTTGACACTCTCTTCGAGGCCAATGGCGACGCTCCTGCTGTGGAGATCAATCCCAGAGAGGATCTAGTCGCGCTACCTTATTCCAGCGGCACGACCGGTCTGCCTAAGGGCGTGATGCTGACGCACCACAATCTCGTCGCGAACATCTCCCAGATGGATGGTTTGCGCTACTTCAGCGAAGACGACACCGTGATCTGCGTGCTGCCGCTGTTTCACATCTACGGCCTGGTCGTCATTCTAAATATGGGACTCTATACGGGAGCGACCATCGTTACCCTGCCTCGTTTCGAGTTGGACCAATTTTTGAAATGTGTCGATGATTATGGCATAACACTAGCCCCACTCGTTCCTCCTATTGTGCTGGCCTTGAGCAAGAGTCCCCTGGTTGATAACTATGATCTGTCAACGCTGGGCATGATCTTTTGCGGCGCCGCGCCGTTGGATGAGAAACTGACCCGGGCCTGCATGGAGCGGCTCCACTGCCAAATCCGGCAGGGCTATGGCATGACCGAGACAAGTCCCGTAACTCATTCATCGCCGTCCGATCCGGCGCAGGTCAAGTTCGGATCTGTAGGTGTTTGCGCTCCAAACACTGAGTGCAAAATTATTGATCTGGAAACCGGGGTCCCCCTGGGGCCAAACAAAGAAGGCGAGGTTTGTGTGCGTGGCCCACAAGTCATGAAGGGCTATCTCAATGGAGCTGAGGCCACCGCCCAGACTATTGATGCGGAAGGTTGGCTGCATACGGGCGACATAGGCTACGCCAACGAGGACCATCACTTTTTTATCGTGGACCGGGCCAAGGAACTGATCAAGTACAAAGGGTTTCAGGTGCCTCCGGCCGAGCTTGAAGCGATCTTGTTGACGCACCAGGCAATTGCCGACGCTGCTGTGGTTCCCTACCGCGATGACGAAGCCGGAGAAGTGCCAAAGGCTTTCGTGGTTTTGAGAGGGGAGACTACTGCAGAAGAGATAATAGCTTTTGTCACTGAAAGGGTCGCGCCCTACAAGAAGATAAGAAGCGTTGAGTTTATAGATAAGATTCCGAAGTCTGCCTCTGGCAAGATTCTCCGGCGGATGCTGGTCGAGCGAGATCGCTAATAACTCTTGACAGTCTACGGCTCCGTGCTTAGAGTCTGTCCGGATCACCGGATTTAGAGTTGCCAGTAGAATCGTAACGAGTCCGCTCTACCACCAGGCTTGTGTTTTCCCCTCGCTCCGTCATTGACCTCAGGATGTCTTTGGTGCTTGCGAGTCTACCCAGTAAGGCGGGTATCACTTCGTAGTGCTTGATCATGTCAGCTTGGCGCGTCGCAAGCAGTAAAGATCCGAGTCACACACTTTGATTCTTTGTTTAAGGAGAACTTGTATGTTGCAAACGCCTCAATTAAAGAGAAGCGGGAGGAAATTGATCAGCCTGACGCTGACTCTGGTGTTGGTGGGTCTCGGTTTGCCGAGCTTCGCGTCATCGTCAGCCCAAATAGCCTCAAAGACCGCCGTTCAGGATTCACTCATACCCGTTATTGCTCCGGGTTCGGCTTACAGACTAACCCATCTCGTATCAGACTCGCCGGGGATTGCACCTGTCCTGGATCCACTTCTGGTCAACCCCTGGGGTATCTCAATGACTGCTTCAAGTCCATTTTGGGTAGCCAACAATGGAACGTCCACCTCGACGCTTTATCGCGGAGACGTAGCCGGCGCCCCGCTCGTGAAGAATCCGGGTCTGGCCGGTATCACGATTCCCGGCGGCCTGCCCACCGGGACGGTTGCAAACCCATCGACGACAGATTTCGTCGTCACATCGGGCTCGGCAAGCGGCCCGGCGAGTTTTCTCTTCGCTTCCATCACCGGCAACATCACGGGGTGGAATCCGAACGTGCCCGCGGCCGGTTCGACTACGGCGCAGATAGCCGCAAGTCATCCCGGCCACGTCTACACTGGACTCGCAGTCGCCAACAACGGAACGAGCAATTTCCTCTACGCGGCGGACTTCGCCAACGGCAATATAGACGTCTTCAATGGTTCGTTCGCGCTTCAACCGACCGCCAGCTTTCCCTTCGCCGACCCGACAATTCCGACGACGGCGGGAAACACTTATCACCCCTTTAATATTCAAGCAATCGGGAGTTCGCTCTACGTCGCCTACGCCAAGGTAGGTCCCAGCGGGCTCGACGAGGAGGGAGTGGGGAACGGTTACGTCCGCAGGTTTAACGCCAACGGCGTACGCGACCTGACCTTCGGCATCAACAACGGCCCACTCAACTCCCCCTGGGGTGTCGCCGTCGCTCCTGCCAGCTTCGGCATCTTCGGAGGCGCCTTGCTCGTGGGCAACTTTGGCGAGGGCAATCCAAGCATCCACGCTTTTAATTCTACCACCGGCGCATTCCTGGGCGCGCTTCAGAATGAGGCGGGCGTCGGTATCGAAATCCCCAAACTCTGGGCCCTGACGTTCGGCAACGGTGGCAACGGAGGTGACGTCAACACTCTCTACTTCACCGCCGGCATCGGCGCAGAGGAGCATGGGCTGTTCGGCTCATTGAAGCCGACCACCGCTTCGGCCACTTCCCTCATCCAGTTCAGCACCGACGACTATGCGATCGGCGAGGGTGGAGGCCACATCGACATCACAGTCACCCGCTCGGGCAATGTGTCGGGATCGGCGACAGTTAATTACGCGACCTTCGACCAGTCGCAGCCGAATCATGCCTCGCAGAAGAGTGATTTCCAAATCGCCCTGGGCACTCTTCACTTTGCCCCAGGCCAGACTTCGCAAACCTTTAGACTGCTGCTGGTCGACGATCTCTTCGACGAGGGTGACGAGACCGTCATCCTGGTGCTCTCGAACCCAACCGGCGCCGGCGTCGGCCTGGGTAGCCCAAACATCGCCGAGGTTACAATTCTCGACAACGATAGCGGTGCTCCAACTTCGAACCCAGTGGACGAAACGCAGTTCTTCGTCCGCCAGCATTACCTCGACTTCCTCAACCGCGAGCCGGACGCCGCGGGGCTAGCCTTCTGGACGAACAACATCGAAGCCTGCGGCGCCGACGCTCAGTGCCGGGAGGTCAAGCGGATTGACACTTCGGCGGCATTCTTCCTCGCCATTGAATTCCAGGAGACCGGTTTCCTCGTCTACCGGACGCACAATGCGGCCTTCGGGGGTCGCCCGCTGTACGGGAATTTTATGCGGGATACCCAAGCCCTGCAGAAGGACTTCGTGTTCGGAGCTCCGGGAGCCGACGCCCAGCTCGAAGCTAACAAGCAGGCTTACTTTACCGACTTCGTCACGCGACCTGATTTCGTTACCAAGTATCCGGCTACGTTGACCAACGAGCAGTACGTTGACAACCTGCTGGCGAGCGCCCAATTGTCACCAAGCCAGGTGCGACACTTCGTCGTAAACATGACCAACGCTCAGGAGGTTCCGCCGGCGAATCCCACAGCCTCAGGAGGCGGCCCCAGGCCCGCGTCGTTCGGCACGGCCAGGTTGACCTTCAACGCCGCGCAGACCTCGATGACCTTTAGGTCTACAGTCAACAACATTGACTTCACCGGCTCACAAACGCCAGGCGAGGCTAACGATAACCTGACAGTGGCGCACATCCACGCTGGTGCAGCCGTTACTCCGGCCACGAATGGGCCGGTCGTCTGGGGGTTCTTTGGAACACCCTTCAACGACAACAACCCCAATGACCAGGTCGTGATTCCCTTCGCCACCGGAGTCGGAGGTCAGATTAACGGCAAGTGGGATGCGCCCGAAGGCAACAACACAACGCTGGCGGCTCAGTTGTCGAACCTGCGCGAAGGTCGGGCCTACGTCAACTTCCACACCTCGCAATTCGGTGGCGGCGAAGTTCGCGGAAATATCCCCGCCGCTACCGCCCTCCGGGCTTCACTCGTGGCGGGCCTCAATGGAGGTACGGAGACGCGGGCTACTGTCTTGCGTAAAGTTGCCGAAATTGAGGAACTGGGGCTGCGCGAATTCAACAGCGCGTTCGTCCAGATGGAGTACTTCGGCTACCTGAGAAGACAAGAAGATACTGCAGGCTTCAACTTCTGGCTCAACAAACTGAACGCCTTCAACGGAGACTTCCGAGCAGCCGAGATGGTTAAGGCGTTCATTTTATCCGCAGAGTACAGACAGAGGTTCGGCGCAAACTAACCTCCAATGCACTTGCTAATCACGGCGGCCCGTCAGCAACCTAAATCGATAATTGGTTGCTGATGGGTCTTTTCCTCGCAAAGAGTGCGTCTACCGCACCAGACCAAGTCTTCGATTGCACTTCCATGATGTCCGGAAAACACGGCATAATGGTTCCGGCCTGAATCGCCCCGTTGAAGAGCATTTGATGGAACCCGTTTGATTTCTAGAAACCTTGCAATTATTTCTGACCGAAAGGAAAGATATCTGAATGTCCCCAGAAGTCGTTTCGAAAGCTGTGAGAGCCTATTTTGAAGCCTTGCGAGCCATGGACCAGCAGGCGTGGGTAAATACTTTTGCTGAAGACGCAATCAGCTACGATCCGGTAGGAGCCCTTCCGACCAGCGGTCATGAGAAACTCGGAGAGTTTTTCCAGACGATTACTGCCGCCTTTAAGGAAGTAGGCTTAACCGAAGATCAGATTTTTGTTGCGGGCACTGGAGCGGCGGTCAAATGGACCGGCCGAGGTGTCAGTAAGCAGGGTCGCAAGGTACACTTTGAAGGTATCGACATCTTCGAGGTTAATGAAACAGGAAAGATTCAGACCCTTTACGCTTATTGGAATCCCGCCGAGATGATGGGGCAACTTTAAGATTCCTGCCTTACTGCGGTATATTTTGATCCTGGCTTGGTTGGAGATCGATTCCCCGTCTTTCGAAAGGAGTCCCAGACATGCGGCAAATTCCTACTTTAGTTTCCTTCCTCTTCCTATTGTTAGCGGCAACGGCCTTCCCCTCTGCCGCTAGGGCCCAAAACACAAATGCTCCCGGTGAGTGGGAAACTCTGCGACCCGAAGGCGAAGAGTTTGCCATTCTGATGCCCAAGAGTTCCTCGGCCGAAATGAGCAAGGAGCCATATCACAAAATGACTCTGAATACTCGGCTCTACTTGTGGGCCAATCCCACAGGGCCCGTGTTGGCGGTGTTGTCGATGAGTGGAATAAAAGCGAACCCGGCATTGTATACAGAAATGCAGCGGGTTAACTCCTATGTTGACGCATTCAAACACTGGTTTCCGAAAAAGATCCGGGGCAAGGATGCGGTCGCAAAGCTAACACTGGTAGGCCCGAAGACCTTGAACGGCCACACCGGCCGTGAATATCTACTCACTATCGGGGAGCTTTCAGGATCGGCGCATGTCTATGCCACCAGGAGGCGCTTCTATGCGGCCGTCGTGCTCAGCACGAAGAAAGACGACGCCCTAACTGATCGAGTATTGAGTTCATTCTTTCTTCCTGAAAAGGTCATGGAAGCTCCAGCAACCGTCGCTTCGCAAAAGAAGGGAAAAGAACAACCCGAAGGGATTGATCCGGGACCGACTTTCCAGGGACAAAAGCCGGAGGTGAAAACGCCGACTGGTGGTGCAGAAGGATCAACCGAGTTCCCCACCGACAAGAAAGCAGAAACGCCCGCCCCGACGACCGAACAGCCGGGAAAACGAGCGCCGATCTCGGGTGGCGTCCTAAATGGGAAAGCGCTCACTTTACCGAAGCCTGATTACCCTGCCGAGGCACGTGCCGCCAACGCCTCGGGTACCGTGGTGGTGCAGGTCACAATTGACGAATACGGCAACGTGGTGGCCGCGCGAGCAGTTTCGGGCCATCAGATGCTGCATCAAGCATGCATCAACGCCGCATCCCAGGCGAAGTTTTCACCCACTTTCCTGATGGGTGAGGCAGTAAAAATAACTGGTGTGATTACGTACAATTTCGTGGCCCAATAACACGAGGCCGCCGGACTCCTGCGTCTGTCGATCTCAAGAGACATCCGTCAGAAGTCCGCGGCCCGCGCGTGTCTTCTGCAATGTTTAAAACCCTGCGCCGCTTGGATTCAATCCACTCGAAGCTGGTGAATACGATCACCACCATCGAAGATCCGGTGTTTTCGCGAAACCCTGCCGAGAATGAATGGAGCATCGCGGAGATAGTCCATCACTTATGTTTGGTTGAAGAAAGGGTGATCAAAGAGCTGGAGACGGAACTGGCCAACCCCCCCGGGAGAATTGGTTTTCTTAGAAAATTCATTCCTACTTGCATCGTGGCGTCTCGACTGCTGCGCGTGAAAGCGCCCAAAGGTGTTAATCCGGTGAACCCTCCATCCAGGGCCGAGGTGATCGCAAACTATGACGCTGCCCGTAGCAGGCTCAAAGAACTTTGTTCAAGCCACGGCCGAAATCGTCTCAAGCAAGTAGTCTTCAAACATCCCTTCCTCGGCGAGATTGATGGCACCGCGACCGTTTCCTTCATTGGTTATCACGAACTTCGGCACTACAAGCAGATTCGCGAAGCGATCAAGAAGCTGAACCGTACCAGTACCCCAGATTGAACGACGACGCTTCCTCCTGGTCCGACCAGATGCTGGGTGGTGTGGCAGTTGAGTTTGAGTTCAGGTTCAAGGTGTTTTCGAATCCTGAAGGGATTTGAGTCAATAGCCGTGGGCGAGCGCTGCGCGACGCCCACGGAGGATCGGAGAAGAGATTCCTGACCCTGAAAGGGTCAAATACGGCCCGAGACTATGACCCCTTCAGGGTCAGGCATGTTTCTTCCGGCTATCCGTGGGCGTCGCGCAGCGCTCGCCCACGGCTATTAACTTACATCCCTCCGGGATGTTTTTTCGGAGCCTTGACTGAATGTCGTCTAACGTAGTCGCAGCGAGTCCGGCATGGACTATTCCCGGTTACCTCGAGGTTGCCAACGGTCATCTGACTATTGACGGCGCCGACGCCCTCTCACTGGTTAGTGAATACGACTCCCCCCTATTCGTCTTCTCCGACCCAAGAATCCGCTCAAACGTAAAAAGACTAAAACTTGCCGCTCAGGTGGTTGAACGTCCAATCCGCTTCTTTTACGCCTCCAAGGCAAATTCGAACATGGCCGTGCTCAAGACGGTTCTTGAATCCGGCATAGACGTTGAAGTGAACAGCGGAGGCGAACTATTCAAGGCACTGCTTGTGGGATTCCGGCCGGATCAGATCATTTTTAACGGCACCAGCAAGAGCGACGAAGAGCTTGATGAAGCGGTGCGCGCAGGTATTTATGCGATAAACGTCGATTCGATCTATGAAATTGGATTGGTAGAGGAGGCTGTGCGCAGAGTAGCGGCGGAGCGCCTTGAGCCTGCGCAGCCGGCGCGCGTAACCTTGCGACTGGTCCCCGAGATCGGAACGCGCTCGCACCTGGGGCTGCAAACAGCGCTACTCACATCAAAGTTTGGCATTTCATCTTCGGAAGTGCTCGACGCCTTTCGTCGCGGCCTTCAAAACCCCGACCTGATTCACATCTGCGGAATCCATATTCACGTGGGGTCGCAAACTCCAGACGTCGAGCCCTTTGCGGAAGCCTTCCGCAGCATGTGGGAACATCTGCTAACCATACATCGCGAAACCGGTCACACCCTCGAACATATCAACCTGGGCGGCGGCATTCCCGTCAACTACCTTCGCGACCGTTCCCAGGCAGATCAACTGCCTGAACACGAGCGCGACATGCTGGGCGCGAATCTGGAACCCTCGGCAGTGCTGCGTGAAGCATTACGAGTCGCGCGCGAATCGGCCCGCACCGCCGACGCCGAGCATCTGCTCGACGCGGTAACGATTCTCCTGGAACCCGGTCGGAGTGTAATCGCAGACGCGGGCCTGGTCTTGACCACCGTTCGCAATATCAAGCGTCGGCCCGAAACCGGCGATGTGTGGCTCCTGACCGACGCCGGCTACAACCTCATGCTGTCGATGAACAATTACAAGTGGTACTACCATCTGATTTCGGCTGCCAGCGCCGGCGAGCCCCACGAGGAAAGTTACAAAGTGGCTGGGCCACTATGCGATTCCGGCGACGTCTATTTCGATATTGAACGTGGCGGCAGACTTCCTGATTACCGGTTGCTGCCAAACAACGTGCAGCCCGGCGAAGTGCTGGCCTTGCTCAACAGCGGCGCCTACTCCCTGGCGCAGATGTTTCATTACAACGGCCGGCCTTTGCCGGCGGCCGTGATGATTAATGAAAAGGGAGCAGCAAGGCTAATACGCCGTAGAGATACCTACGACGACTTGCTGACGAATGATGTTTGGTAATTTAGTTCCGAGTTCCGAGTTCCGAGTTCCGAGATTGGCGGGCTAATGAGCTATCTCCGCAACTCACAATTCAAGGGCACAAAGTACAAGAAAAGCATCTCGAAATAAGACAAGCGAAGCGGTCTCACTTTCCTAGCCCGAAACTCGAAACTCGGAACTCGGAACCTTGTAGACATGCAACAATTTACCCACCCTGAACTTATTCGCGGCCTTGGACCAATCGCTGCGATTTCCATAAATGTAGGTAACATTATCGGCACCGGCATCTTTCTCAAGGCGCGGGTGATGACCTGTAATGTGGGTACACCCTGGCGCGTGATACTGGTCTGGATCGCCGCAGGATTATTGGCTCTCGCCGGAGCGCTTACCTACGCCGAATTGACGACGATGCGGCCTCGCGCCGGCGCTGAGTATGTGATCACCAAAGACGCGTATGGCAGGGTTTGGGGGTTTCTCAACGGGTGGTCACAATTCCTTATCTCACGCACCGCATCCGCCGCGGCACTGGCAGTCGGCTTTGCGATCTTCATGAACGATCTTTTGGGCGGACAATTAGACGCAGTCTATTTCAACTTAACGCTTCCGGGCGGCTATCAAATTCCGTTCGGCCATTTGCAGGTAGTAGCACTAGCCACCATTGCGGTGACGACCCTGATTAACTGTGCAGCGGTGAGCGTGACCGGACATGTAGCTTCCTTTATTACCGTGCTCAAGGTTTTAGTGGTGCTGGGAGTCGGTCTGGCAGCTTTCTTTTTCCAGGATGGGACTTTGGGCAATGTCTGGATGGCCAACGAAGGTGGCACCTGCGAAGACGTGGCCGTCACCGGGGGCGGAATGTCCGGGTTCGCGGCGGCGATGCTGGGCGCCCTCTGGGCCTATGATGGCTGGAATAATGTGTCGTATATGGCCGGAGAGGTGAAGCACCCGGAGCGCAATCTCCCGCTCGCATTGATTGGCAGCATGATCATCATGATCGCTCTGTATGTCCTGGTGAACGTCAGCTACTACTACGTGATGACCCCAACAGACGTGGCAAGTGTTTCAGCGACGTCCTCGGTAGCGGCCGAGGCAATCGGAAGGGTTCTCGGTCCCGTGGCGGTAACTTTGATGGCCGCCGTAATGATGCTTTCATCGTGGGGCTCGCTGCAGACCTCAATCCTGGGCACCGCACGCATTCCTTATGCAATGGCTCGCGATGGGGTTTTCTTTCAAAGCCTGGCTCGCGTCTCGAAGAGCGCCAACGTGCCGGTCGTCTCCCTCATCGTGCAGGCCGTGTGGGCCTCGGTCCTCGCGATCTCAGGTAAGTTTGACCAGCTCACAGACCTGGCAATTTTTGCTTTTTGGCTTTTCTACGGAATGGTTACGGCCTCGGTCTTCGTGTTTCGCAAACGCGAGCCCAATGCGACGCGACCTTATCGCACCTGGGGATATCCGGTAGTGCCTGCATTATTCGTTCTGGTCACAATCTATCTAATTGTCTTTACCATCAAGAACGCCCCCCTGCAGTCGTTGATTGGTTTGGCAATCATCGCTGCGGGCTTGCCTGTGTATTTTTACTTCTCGCGAAAGAATCGGGCCGCGTAAAGCAATTGTGGAGTGCGGTGGCAAGCGCAGCGCAACACCGCTTTGGATTTCCCTGGAACTCTGAAAGCAAGCATCCAAAACGCCGTCGCCGCTTCGCTATGCCGGCGCACTCTCATTGCCTTGGATAACTTCAAAACTTACCCCTATGGCGAAAATGATTACCTCCGCACCACCTGAATAAGCGGCGCAGGTACACCTTCACTAGTAGCCAGCAGCGCTTTTCCATCCAGTCGATAAGCAATCGCTTCCCCTTGCTTACGTTGGCCCAAGTCAAACGGCCTTAACGGTTGACTCCAAATCGCGTTAAAGGCTGCCCCGTCCGGCAACACCATCTCGTAACCCTGCAGGTAGTCGCAAAGAGCAACGCGACGCCCGTCCGGTGAGATGTCTCCACCGGTGATTATCCCGCCGAGTAGACTCAGAATGTTCAGTTTCCCTAGATGCTTTAGTGTAACAGGCCCGTCAGAGTGGACTGGACGTGAAGCTTCATAGATACCCGGATTCGCGAAGGCTACTTTGGTGATTATGTAGAGAGTGCCGGTCACTGGATGGACCATCAGGGCCTCTGCGTCGTGCTTTCCGTCGGGATAACGCAGGCGGATAGCTTCCGCTCTCTCGGTCAATCCCGGCTTGATTTTTGTTAGGGAGGTACCAGCGGCAGTAATGGTTGGCTCTGGAACACGATACACAACTATCTCGGAACGCTGCCTGCGATTGTCTCCAATGTCACCGATGTAAAGATAGCTTTGATTGCGCTGTGGGCCGGGTCCGGCGGCCATGTCTTCCCAATCACGCGCAGATGCGCCAGTCACGCGCCAAACCCCCTTTCGATCACCGCGATTGTCGAAGGCATAGATGAAAGGGCCGTCTCCTGAATCATTGTGTGTCCAGAAAAAACCCGGCGTTGATCTTGATGCCAC
>JALZJF010000181.1 GCA_030859905.1 Acidobacteriota bacterium | reverse complement strand
CGGATTGCTCTTCCCCAATACCTTCGTGATCGCTGCCGTCAACGTCGTCTTCCCGTGATCCACGTGCCCTATCGTCCCGATGTTCACGTGCGGCTTTGAACGGTCAAATTTTTCCTTGGACATGATTCAGTGGCCTCTTAAACAAAGATTCGTTGATGCTTTAACGCGAGCTGCAAGTTCTGGAGCCCGCGATGAGATTTGAACTCATGACCTCCTCCTTACCAAGGAGGCGCTCTACCCCTGAGCTACGCGGGCGCGAGTCCTGACCAGGTACGAAAGTTTGGAGCGGGCGACGAGATTCGAACTCGCGACCCTCAGCTTGGAAGGCTGATGCTCTACCAACTGAGCTACACCCGCCCAACATCATTGCCGATTGCCAATTGCCGATTGCCAATTAAAAGATCGAGTCATTACAGAGTTCCAATTGGCAATCGGCAATTGAAAATCGGCAATGCCGGTGCAGGGGGCAGGATTCGAACCTGCGTAGGGCGTTAGCCCGCCGGGTTTACAGCCCGGTGCCATTAACCACTCGACCACCCCTGCATAGCTTTTCAAGTGCCTAATGGAGCCGGCGAAGGGACTTGAACCCCCGACCCTCTGATTACAAATCAGATGCTCTACCAACTGAGCTACGCCGGCCCGCTATCGATTGTAATAGCGCATTCCGACAAAAGGCGGATATTACCAACCCCAAAACGAAAACGCAAGTCTCGGGCGGCGTTAGACATAACTGTTGGTCCGGGGATCAGTGAGGCAGACACAGCGCCGTTTCCAAAGCGGAAGCATAGTCGTACTCGCATTCCGCGCGATTCATAAAAACTTCCTTACCAGTGGTCAAGGTTAGGCTGAACTTCAACAGCTAGTCCGGCACCGAGGCGATCCTCGCGCTTTTAGCTTTGCGTCTTTCATCTCGAGATGCAAGAACCGAGGCGTAGAACGAACGGAAGTATCCATACATCGACAGGCAGGCTGAGATAACTACCAGCCACAACAACGCTCGACCGGTTGTGTAAACCAACACCTGCCAGTCGTTTCCAGTCATCGAGCCTGCGCCGAAAAGGTGCTGCATCGCGAGCCGCAATTCCGGCACCGACCAGAACTCGATTGCTGGAAATGGTCTGCCGAAATTTGCCACAGGTGGTCTTCCAGAAACGCTGGAAACAATTAGCAGCGCAACCGTCACGACCTGCGCCAGCATTTTAAACTTACCCATCTTTGACGCCACTATGACTACACCATCCGCTGCCGCGATTGAGCGCAGTCCGGTAACTGCAAACTCACGTCCGATGATGATCACCACCGCCCATGCCGGCGCTAGCTGGTTCTCCACCAGGGAGATTAAGGCCGCGGAGATGAGCAGCTTGTCGGCAATCGGATCGAGCAATTGGCCAAGACGCGTTACCTGATCGCGGCTGCGGGCGAAGTGTCCGTCCAAAAAGTCAGTAAAAGCGGCGCCCAGGAAAAGCGCGACGCCTAACAGATGCCGGGGTATCCCGAACCAATTTTCAGAAAACGGTGTCAGGAGAACGACAACCAACAGCGGGACGATGAAAATACGCAGCAGGGTTAAGGAGTTTGGAAGATTCAAACTTATACCGGCCTAAGAAGAGCAACCAGGATCAGTTCGTGGGTGCGATTGCTCGCAGTGTATGGCTCGCGCGGAAATAGTGTCAAGACAGCCAAAATCCCAACTTGCTCAATTAGTTTATGCTCGGCTAGAATCATGGTTTCTTCGCCATGTGATATTCATATCTATAGTGGCATGCTCGGTTAAGTACTAATGTCGATTGACCGCATAACTGTAAGAGGCGCTCGTCAGCATAACCTCAAGAATATCAACGTAGAAATACCTCGCGATCGCTTCACTGTTGTCACCGGCCTCTCAGGTTCCGGCAAGTCATCGCTCGCTTTCGACACCATCTATGCTGAGGGACAACGTCGGTACGTTGAGTCGCTGTCGGCTTACGCACGACAGTTCCTGGACCAGCTAGAGAAACCGGATGTGGATTCGGTAGATGGACTTTCCCCGGCAATTTCAATCGAACAAAAGACTGTTTCCCGCAGCCCTCGCTCTACAGTAGGCACGGTAACCGAGATTTATGACTACATGCGTCTACTCTTCTCTTCGATCGGGCAGCCTCATTGTTATGTATGCGGGGCGGCGATCACACGGCAGAGTGTGGAGCAGATCGTGCAAAACGTCCTCGCGCTACCTGAAGGTGAACGAGTGATGATCCTCGCGCCCATAGTGAGGGGACGTAAAGGTGAGTTCAAAAAGGAGCTCGAAAAACTCGGAAAGGAAGGGTTTCTGCGGGCGCGCGTCGATAACGAACTGCTTTCCCTGGACGAAGAGATCAAGCTTGATAAGCGGCGTAACCACACCATCGAAGCAGTCGTCGATCGTTTGTTAATCAAATCGGGGATCAACCAACGACTATCGGAATCCGTCCGCGCGGCTTTAAAGCTAACCGGCGGAGCCGTGCTGGTATCAGTTGTCGATGGCGAAGAGAAGCTTTATTCGGAGCGCATGGCTTGTGTGGATTGCGGTATCAATGTCCCACCGCTCGAGCCGCGGTCGTTCTCATTCAACTCCGCCTATGGCGCCTGCAAACGATGTCATGGCCTGGGCTCAGTCCTCGAAGTAGATCCAGCCAAGCTTATCCCAGATGCGAACACCCCTGCTGACAAACTGGCTTTCATGGGTGCGGCGGATCGTCAGGGTTCTGCCTATCTCAAGAGCGCCCTGTTGGCAGTTATTAATCACTTCAAAGGTAATGTGAAGACTCCTTTCGGCGATTTGCTAAGCGAAGCTCGCGAAGGCTTCTTCGAAGGAGTCAGCGGCCAGTTGAACTTCCGCCAGGGTGCCTATTCTTATCAGAGCCGTTGGAAAGGCTCTTTGCATTGGCTGCGTGAGCGTCTCAGTGAAGCGCCCTCTGAGAAAGTCCGCCTGGCGCTCCAGGAACTTGTTTCACCGGGATACTGCCCGGAATGCAAAGGAAGGCGTTTACGCGCAGATTCGCTGGCGGTGCGTTTGGGCGGGCGAGGTATTGCGGAGTATACAACCTTGCCGATCGAAGAAGCGTCTGCCGCTTTCGCCGAGATAAAACTGAATCCCCGTGAGGAGAAAATTGCCGGCCCGATACTTCGAGAAATAGTCAACCGGCTGCGCTTCCTGCAAACTGTCGGGCTCGGCTACATCACTCTGGATCGGGTCTCGTCCACGTTGTCCGGCGGCGAGGGTCAGCGCATCCGCCTGGCCACGCAGATTGGATCACAACTCCGAGGCGTACTCTACGTTCTGGATGAACCGTCTATCGGGCTTCATCCACGCGATAATCAGAAACTACTGGAGACATTGCGCGCGCTTCGCGACCTGGGTAACACGGTACTCGTTGTAGAACACGACGAAGAGACCATTCGTCAAGCCGACTACGTCGTCGATCTGGGACCTGGCGCAGGCGCGCATGGGGGCGAACTGGTGGCGTCCGGAACTGCGGAAGAAGTCGCCAACAATCCGAATTCGATCACTGGACTCTACATTCGAGGTTTGAAGAAAATCGATGTGCCGACCCAACGCCGAGCGCCTACCGGCAAGTCCCTCATCATCCTTGGCGCGCGCGCAAACAACCTGAAGGAAATTGACGTCTCCTTCCCGCTTGGCTTGCTGACCGTGATCACCGGCGTTTCCGGTTCGGGTAAATCAACGCTGGTGGGCGACATCCTCTACCCAGCTTTGGCGCGTCACCTGTATGGTTCCCTAATCGAGGCCGGACCCTGCACCGCGATTGAAGGCCTCGACAATGTTGATAAAGTAATTGAGATCGACCAGTCGCCCATTGGACGCACGCCACGTTCGAACCCGGCGACTTACACAGGATTGTTCACGCCCCTACGCGAACTCTACGCAATGCTGCCGGAGTCGCGGGAACGCGGCTACAAGCCTGGACGCTTTTCTTTTAACGTCAAGGGTGGCCGGTGTGAAGCCTGCGAAGGCGATGGCATGAAACGCATCGAGATGAACTTCCTGCCAGATGTTTATGTTCTCTGCGACGTTTGCCGGGGCGCCCGCTACAACCGTGAAACGATGTCCGTGAAATTCAAAGGCAAGTCGATCGCGGAGTTATTGGATACTACTGTCGATGAGGCGTTACCACTCCTGAAGAATATTCCTCAAATTCAGCAAAAGCTGAACACGCTGCTGGACGTTGGGCTCGGCTACATCAAACTGGGCCAATCCGCAACCACTCTGTCCGGTGGCGAAGCCCAGCGCATCAAGCTGGCGAAGGAGCTTTCCAAACGGGCAACCGGCAGAACAGTTTACATTCTCGACGAACCAACCACGGGTCTTCATTTTGCCGACGTCCACAAACTCCTGGACGTGCTGCAGCGACTAGTTTCACTCGGCAACTCTGTACTGGTGATTGAACACAATCTTGACGTGATCAAGAGCGCGGACTACATCATCGATCTCGGACCGGAGGGTGGCGAACATGGCGGTCGGGTAGTGGCCAGCGGTACTCCGGAGGAAGTCGCGCGCTCGCGCCGATCTTACACGGGTCACGCGTTGCGACC
>JALZJF010000180.1 GCA_030859905.1 Acidobacteriota bacterium | reverse complement strand
CGGATTGCTCTTCCCCAATACCTTCGTGATCGCTGCCGTCAACGTCGTCTTCCCGTGATCCACGTGCCCTATCGTCCCGATGTTCACGTGCGGCTTTGAACGGTCAAATTTTTCCTTGGACATGATTTGTCTCGCTCCTTATTTCGACGTGACAGGTGACAAGTGACAGGTCACGGGCCAAACAGCTTCTTATTTCGACGTGACAGGCGACAAGTGACAGGTCACGGGCCAAACAGCTTGTCACCTGTTACCTGTCACCTGTCACTATTTAGCCACTCCCTGAACCTTCGCGATTACTTCTTCAGCAACACTCTTGGGCGCTTGTTCGTAACGCTCGAAGTGCATTGTGGATGTCGCGCGCCCCTGAGTGGCGGAACGCAGATCAGTCGTATAGCCAAACATTTCTGAAAGAGGCACGAACGAAGTGATCACCTGCGCACCGCCCGGTCGGGGCTCCGTTTTTTCGATCTGCCCCCGCCTACGCCTCAGGTCGCCAGTGACAGCGCCCATATACTCATCGGGCGTTACCACCTCAATACGCATGATCGGTTCGAGCAACACCGGCTTGGCCTTACGCAGAGCATCCTGAAACGCCAGCGAGCCGGCAATGTGAAAGGAGCGTTCATCAGAATCAACCTCGTGGTAGTTGCCAAAAACGAGGGTGACCCTGATATCAACTAACTCGTAACCTGCCAAAAAGCCGCGCTCCATGGCATCTCGAACCCCTTGCTCCACCGGCTTGATGTACTCTTTCGGGATCGAGCCCCCGGTAATCTTGTTAACAAAAACATACCCTTCGCCCGGAGCGGGCTCGATCTCAATCTCCACGTGTCCAAACTGACCACGACCTCCGGTCTGCTTCTTGTAGATTTCCTTACCAGGGGCCGGTTGAGTAATTGTCTCGCGGTAGGCTACTTGTGGCTTGCCCACATTTGCCTCCACTCCAAACTCGCGTTTCATACGATCGACAATGATTTCCAAATGAAGTTCGCCCATACCGGCGATGATCGTCTGTCCCGTCTCCGGATCGGTTGAAACATTGAAAGAAGGATCTTCCTGGGCTAGCCGATTCAAGGCCATCCCAAGTTTGTCCTGGTCCGGGCGCGTCTTGGGCTCGACCGCCACTCGGATCACGGGGGCTGGAAACTCCATCCTCTCCAGAATAATTGGCTTATTCTCATCGCAAACCGTGTCGCCCGTGGTTACCTGCTTCATGCCGCCGATGGCAATGATCTCGCCTGCGCTTGCGTCTTCGATGTCTTCACGCTTATTTGCGTGCATTCGCATGAGACGGCCGACTCGTTCTCTGGTCTCTTTAATTGGATTGTAGGCGTAAGAACCAGCCTTGGTCGTGCCGCTGTATATGCGCACAAAAGACAACTGGCCAAGATGCTTGTCCGCCATGATCTTGAAAACAAGCCCTGAAAACGGTGCGCTGGCATCGGGAGGACGAGCTTCAATCTCCCCGGTCTTGGGATTTATTCCCTCAACCGGTGGAATATCGAGCGGCGACGGCAGATAATCGACCACCGCATCCAGCAACGTTTGCACGCCCTTATTCTTGAACGCTGAGCCCGTTACGACGGGAACCAGCTTCAACTCAAGCGTTCCCTTACGCAACGCCTTCCTAATTTCCGCCTCGGAAATTACTTCGCCCTCGATATACTTATGCATCAGGCCGTCATCAACAGACGAAACCGCCTCTACCAGCTTTTCTCGCGCAGCCGCAGCGGCCTCTTTGATATTCTCAGGAATCTCGGCAGTCTCATACTCCGCACCCTTACTCTCGTCACTCCAGATCAATCCCTTCATCGAAATCAAGTCGACGACGCCTTTGAGCTGATCCTCAAGGCCGATAGGTATTTGGATTGCGACGGGATTTGCACCAAGCCGGGTGATAATCGATTCAAATGATCGATCAAACGAAGCGCCGGCGCGATCGAGCTTATTGATAAAGCAAATTCGCGGCACGCCATACTTGTCCGCTTGCCGCCAAACAGTTTCGGACTGCGGTTCAACTCCGGCAACGCCATCAAATACGGCTACAGCGCCGTCAAGGACTCGCAACGAACGCTCAACTTCCATGGTGAAGTCGACGTGACCGGGGGTGTCTATGATGTTGATGCGATGATCGACACCGTTTTGCTCCCAGTAACAGGTGGTGGCAGCGCTGGTAATCGTAATCCCACGCTCCTGCTCTTGCTCCATCCAGTCCATCGTCGCCGTACCTTCGTGCACTTCGCCGATCTTGTGCGTAATGCCCGTGTAATACAGGATGCGTTCGGTGGTGGTGGTCTTACCGGCATCGATGTGCGCCATGATGCCGATATTCCTGGTCAGGTTTAAATCTTGCTTAGCCATAAGAACCGTAAAACGCAAATAGTGAATAGTGAATAGTAAGAACGTTCTTCCCGACTATTTACCATTTACCATTTACTGTTCACCATTATTCACCATTCACTATTCGCCCGCCTTAAAACTTGTAATGAGCAAACGCCTTGTTGGCATCCGCCATGCGGTGCGTATCTTCTTTCTTCTTTACAGCGTTGCCACGGTTGTTGGCCGCATCAAGAATCTCGGCCGCCAGACGGTCGGTCATGGTCTTCTCACCACGTCCGCGGGCATAAGAGACAATCCAACGAATCGCCAACGCCCCACGACGCTCCTGGTGTACCTCAAGGGGCACCTGATAAGTGGAACCGCCAACCCGGCGCGACTTGACCTCGACCGTCGGTTTCACATTATCAATCGCGCGTTTAAACACTTTGAGAGGCTCTTCCCCTGTCTTATCACCCACCTGGAGCATGGCATCATAAAAAATGCCTTCGGCCACTGATTTCTTCCCACCCCACATGACACCGCTAATAAACTTCGTCACTAGCGGACTGTTGTATATCGGATCCGGAAGTACTTCTCGTCTCTCAGCAACTCTTCTTCTTGGCATAATTTTTAGGTGTCAGGTATCAGGTGTCGGGTGTTAGTTACATCTTCTCCGGCACCCCGGGACCCGACACCCGGCACCCTTCCAAGCTATTTCGCTCCGGCCCCAGCTTTCGGTCGCTTGGCGCCGTATTTCGAACGACCCTGCTTGCGATCCGCTACTCCAACGGAATCAAGCGTTCCCCGAATCACGTGATAACGTACGCCCGGCAAGTCTTTCACGCGCCCGCCCCGTATCAAGACAATCGAGTGCTCCTGCAGATTGTGTCCCACGCCCGGGATGTATGTGGTCACCTCGATCCCGTTTGTCAGACGGACACGTGCGACTTTGCGCAGAGCTGAGTTGGGTTTCTTCGGAGTCTGCGTGTACACACGCGTGCAAACGCCGCGCTTCTGGGGCGAACTCTGTAGCGCCGGGCTGCCCGTCTTATATTTCACCCTCTGACGCCCTTTGCGAACAAGTTGATTTATTGTGGGCACTGCTGTTCCTCTCTTAGCCTGACGCGCCCTATTCGAGAGCGCAAAAGGGCGCTGCCAGCCTCTTTCCGGAACCTGCGAGCCCAGCTCGGGATATTTCGCTTCGTCCGGCAGTCAGCGCAGGCGGCTGCCCTGTAAACAATATTTTAGACAGAGGGATGTTCTGAGTTCGCTTCAGGCGGGTGTGGATGATGGCTTCCCTTTGAGCCGAAACTTTTCTGTGGCGTCGCAGTTAGGATGAAAGGGGGCTTGACTCTGCAAGCGCGCATGCGCTGGAGCAACTGGCTTGAGAGCCGGTCGCGACGCATGCAATTTACGCCACAATATTTGTCAAACGACTGCAAAAATAACAGCCGGGCAACGCCTCCACACCGACAGAACCAACTAGACGTTGCACTGTTCACTTCAGACCACGAGTCCGAAACGGGAAACTATAAGGGGTCAAGGCTTTAACTGTCAAGCTGGGCTGGCGAATTGCCTCATTAAATAGACCTCACAGTCCCGAGGCATGCACTGCATCCTCCAGAATCGGCCCTCACAGCCTCAAAAAGGCCAAGAATTTTCTGTTCTGTTAGTTTTTCTGACATCGAGAGCCCCATGTATTGCGCTTACCGACGAGGAGCTGGTGGCGGCAATCCTTGGTATGGGCACGGCGGGCATCGACCACGATGGCGAAAGTGTAGGCTCAAATATAACCGTACAACCGTTGAGGGGTAATCAAAACATCCACTTAAAAACGTACCAGATTCCTACACCCAAACCGCCCAGCACTAGGACTACCAGGATTCCGGTTGCAAACATCGCTAGCTTGAACTTCTTGTAGCGGTTCTTGTCGGGTGGGGCCAGGGAACTCTGCGGGAAGTACGGGGGTGGTGTGTATGTTGCCATTTTAACTTCTCCTCACTTCAATGACGGCGATTCGTTCAAGTCGGCCTATTTGACGGGTTTGATAAGGGCGTGTCCCCACTCTGCTCCTGCTTCTTGAGTTCCCCATCCTTTTTCTTCTTTAGCAAGGCTTCCTGGTGTTTCTTTCCCGTGCGGATACGCTTCACGCCTTCGCGCGCTTCAGCGAGCTCATCCTCGGCGCGATAGTTTTCCGGGTCGAGTTCGAGGGACTTGGCAAACGCCCTGCTTGCCTCGTCGTATTGCGCCAATCTCATCAGTGCCAGCCCCAGATCATAATGGATGGCCGCATCATCCGGCTTTAAAAGCGTGGCCTGGCGATACTCCCTGACGGCTTCAGTGTAGAGATGGAGCCCAGCATACGTTTGACCGAGATTGTAATGAGCTTCGGCATCATCATTATTCCCATTAATGCCTAGGTATTTTTTGTAAGCTTCGACTGCCTTTTTGTAGGCTGCCTCCGCCTCTGGCGCCTGACCGAACGCGTCGTAAGTAAGACCCAGCCGGAAGTGGGCCTCCGCAAGTTCTGGGTCCAACCTCAACGCCTGCTGAAACGCTTCGAGGGCTTGGGCATCTTCATCGTCCCGATAGAACTCCCGGCCCTTTTCCATATAAACGAGCGCCGCCGAGCGGTCACCCTCAATTGTCTGCGCCGCTCGGGCCGCCACTTTGGCTTCGGCTTCGGCCTCGGCCTGGTTCGTCTGCTTCCGCGAACAAGCAGATTGTCCAAAGAATATGAAAATGACTATGCTCAGAACGATATATCTCATGCCGGATCCGCGCAGAACCGATACCCTGTTAGGGAGCACACCGTATCTACGCCAATTTGAGGGGTGAGTCAAACCTTGCTAAGAAACGGGTTTCGGAATAGATTAAGTAAATCCTAACCCCTCGGACATTAAAGACGGAGGTCCCCTGTCAGCAAAAGTTGTGGAAATGGACTGGGATTGCACCTTTTCCTTTCTCAACTGCTCCTACTATGTGGAGATACATCGGCGGCTCGCCGGTGGTTTTAAATGACAAGCGAGTTATAAGGAGTCGAAGTGTTCAGACCTAAGAGTTACCTTCTCGGATTATTCCTGCCAATTGGTTTGGTGGTGCTGAGCATTTCTGCCTCTGAAGCATTTGCTCAGAGAGCGAGAGAGACTTTTGTCTATGCGCCGCCAACCGTCAGCCTCGCAGCCGATCAAGCGGTGCTCAATGCCTGCGAAGGCGACACGAGTGCGGCTCTCGTCCGTTTAAATGCCAAGGCAACGTCTCCCAATGGAAATCCAATCCGTTACAACTGGACTACCAGTGCAGGACGCATTGACGGCAACGGCGCCGCCGTTAACTGGGACCTTTCCGGCGTCAGACCAGGTTACTACAAGGCATTCCTGGCGATAGACTCAGGCAGTGGCGACGAAGCATGCGAGGCGTTTTCTTCTATCGCTGTTTTCGTCAAATGCCCCCCTCCTCCACCGCCAGTTTGCCCAAATGTTTATATTACTTGTCCCGATCGAGTTGAGCTCGACCAGCCGGTGACATTCACTTCGTCACTCACTGGCGGATCCGGCAACGTAACTCCAAACTTCAACTGGACCGTTTCCGCGGGCAGGATCATTGAAGGACAAGGCACCGGCTCGATCAAAGTAGACACTACCGGTCTGGCTGGCCAAACGCTCAGCGCTACGCTAACGATGGGCGGATACCCACTGGATTGTTCTGCAAGTTGTTCGATTTCATTTCCTGTGCCGCTGAGATGTAAGAAGTTTGACGAGTTTGGTGAGCTTTCCAGAAATGACGAGAAGGCCCGTTTGGACAATTATGCTATTGAAGTGCAAAACGATCCTTCCTCTACCGCTTATGTGGTTATCTATCCCGGGCAGGGCGGCAGATCGGCGCAAGTGCAAACTCAGAAAACTCGCATCGTTGATTATCTGGTTTATTCGCGTGGCTTCAACGCCGGACGCATCGTCACTATCGTTGGACCGCCGCGAGGCGAGATGGTGGTAGAACTGTGGACATGTCCGCAGGGTGCGACCCCGCCCACGCCCGCACCGTAATCCGAACAGTATAAGTTTACAAGGGGCCACAGACTTAGGTCTGTGAAACAGGACCGGCGAGTACTAAAACTCGCCGGTTTTTTATTTCCGCGCTCGGTTCGACCCGACGCCACTCGGCGTGCTAATTGGCCTGCTTTTGACCCTCTGCCTTGGCATCGGGAACGCCGGCCTCAGCCGCTGCATGCTCTATCTCAGCGTTTACTTCGCCACCGATGAGGACGGCGACGCCAGTGAAAAAGAACCACAGCATCAGGATAATTACAGCGCCGAGTGCGCCATATGTTTTGCTGTAAGAGTCAAAGTAGTCCAGGTAGAGGCGAAAGCCAAACGAAACGAGCAGCCAGAGAACCACTCCCAGAACAGCGCCGGGTGTAATCCAGATCCACTTCTGGTCCCGCACATCGGGCGCGAGGTAATAGATCATCGCGAAGGCAAACAACATAGTGGCCAGTACTATGGGCCACTGCAGTATTTTCCACGCCGCCGTGAAGACCGACCCCAACGCATAGTTTGCGGCTAGGCCGTCTGCAATCTTGCTCCCCGAGAGGACTATTACCAGAGCGGAAAGGATCAAAACCGAGAGCGCCAGGGTCAAGCCAATAGCGGTTAGTCTCTGTTTCCACCACGGACGAGACTCCTTCACGTCATAGGCTACGTTCAATGCTTCCGTAACTGCGCCCATTCCATTGGAGGCCGCCCAGAGTGCCGCCAAAATACCTAAGGATATCTTGCTGCCACTGCTGGCTGCCGCCACTTCCACCATGGTCGCCTCAATTAGTTGAAACGCCGCAGGTGGCATTACCTGGGACAAGTAGCGGAATAAATTTTGACGGATACTACTCTCAGTACCGATCACGAGGCCGATCACTGATGTCAGGAAAATAAGGAGAGGAAAGAGGGAAAGCAGAAAATAGTACGAGAGTTGAGCGGCACGGCCAAAGATGTCGTCCTCCTGTATCTCATTCCAGACGGGCTTAGCTAACTTTTTTGGATTTAACCCACTAAGCTTCCAAAGCGATGCCATAGTCGCCACAAATTTAACGGGCCGGGCTATTGCCGATGGGACGTGCGTGGGCCGCTGATTGCCAAGGTTAGACTCCCGCCCCACCGGTCAGTTAGGTGTGTGGGCGAGACGAGTCAACTTTTCAGCTCGAATGCGGTCGTGGGTCTGCTCCATCAGACGAAATCGGCTCTCCACCGTTGAACGCACATTTGCAGACGTAAGATGCGGAGCTTCCTGGGCTCGCGGCGCAGAACCTTCCTGGCCTCTCGGGATTAAACGAACTTCCTTGTCGTTCGTCGCCATACCTCACCCCCCTTTAGTTTGGTCCTGAGTCTAGAAGCTCTTCGGCGGTCGTCAGCCCAAGAATAAATCGGTCAGACGACTCCGGAGCAATGCTCATGCCATTTTTCAATTCGAGAGCTATGGCCTGCTGATATGTCAAGAATTTTCGATTCTCGCCGCTTTAACATCCCGCAGGCTCGAAGCGAGAAGAGCTGCCACTAGCTAATCGACCATCCGTGCACGGAAACATGTCGGTGTTGAGAGCTTGAAAGAAGCTCGTTTGTGCGAATATGAGTCGGCGCGATACTGTTATCAAGTTCACGTGGGACGACAACATCTTTTGTAGAGGAAGAAGCGAAAAGGCGCGACAGTTTTTGGGCCGTCGCGCCTTTTCTAATTTGTGGTTACTGTCCTCACCCCAGCAACCACTGAGACGGTAGCATTCAGCCGCCGTCTAATTGCAGCCGACTATATACAAAACTTTCCGGATTGGCAACCATCCGGAACGAGTCGGCCTTCGCGAGTTTGGTCGGATAGAACGCTGTGAGCGCCCAAAAGTAAAGACCGGCGCGGTGCGACCCACGCAGGTTCTCCCCTGGGAGACTGAGACCCGTTACAATTTGCCTTATACTTCGACCTCGCCATCGCCCTCAGCAGTTGTCGCGCTCACTAGAGGCGGGCGTTGAGGCATAGCCATCTCGTGGCCCCCGACGATGTCGGGAAACTCATCAAGCTCGCGCTCGCGTGTCTGATCGATTGTCTCGTCGCGCTCCACGTCCACGTTGCGGTAATACTCCATACCGGTTCCGGCAGGAATCAACCGCCCCATGATTACGTTTTCCTTTAAGCCGCGCAGGTAGTCAATGCGGCCGGAGATAGCGGCTTCGGTGAGAACGCGCGTGGTCTCCTGGAACGAAGCTGCGGAGATGAAAGAGTCAGTAGAAAGCGAGGCCTTGGTGATCCCCAGCAGCAGCGGTTCGGCCTGAGCCACCTCGCCGTCTTCATTGTGAACGCGCTCGTTTTCATCGGTGAAGCGGAAGCGATCCACTTGCTCCTCGAGCAGGAAGTCCGTATCGCCGACTTCCTTGATCTTTACCCAGCGCAGCATCTGCCGCACGATCACTTCGATGTGCTTGTCGTTAATGTTCACACCCTGGAGGCGGTAGACCTCTTGAATCTCGTTTACTAGGTACTCCTGCAGCCGTTGCATGCCAAGCACGCGCAAAATATCGTGCGGGTTAAGCGGACCATCCATCAGCGCTTCTCCGGCGCGCACCCGATCACCCTCCTGCACATTGATGTGGGTACCACGGGGGATATCGTACTCGCGCTCTTCCAGGTCATCGCCGGTAATGATCAGTTTGCGTTTGCCCTTGGCAATGGGACCGAGTTTGACGAAGCCATCGATCTCCGACATGACCGCCGTTTCCGCCGGTCGGCGCGCTTCAAAAAGCTCGACGACGCGCGGCAGACCGCCGGTGATGTCTTTCGTCTTCGTTGTCTCGCGCGGAATCTTCGCAATGATGTCGCCGGGCTCCACTATCTCGCCGTCGGTGACCATCAAATTCGCCCGCACTGGCATCTGGTAAGTCTTCAGGATTTTGTTGCTGGCGTTGCGAATCTCGAAACGCGGCTGCTTCTTCTCGTCCGGCGAGTCTTTCACCACCAGGCGCGATTGGCCTGTTACTTCGTCGACTTCTTCATCGAACGTCACGCCTTCTTTTAGATCCTGGAACTTAACATGCCCGGCAACCTCGGTCAGGATCGCGAAGGTAAACGGATCCCAGGTCGCCAACAGCTGATCCTGAGTAACACGAGCGCCGTCTTCGACCAGGATGTGCGCGCCGTAAACAATTTGATAACGCGCCGCCTCGCGACCGCGGTCATCCACGATGATCAATGAACCATTGCGGTTCATCGCAATACGCTCGCCCTTGCGGCTTTTAACCGTCTGCAGTTCAAGGTATTTGATCGTGCCATCCTGGCGGGCTTCGTGCTTCGAAGACTCTTCCAAGCGGGCCGTACCACCGATATGGAACGTACGCATCGTCAACTGGGTGCCGGGTTCGCCGATCGACTGGGCGGCAATTACACCCACAGCCTCGCCGATCTCCACCGGTCGCCCGGTGGCCAGGTTGCGTCCGTAGCACTTGATACAGCAACCACGACGGGATTCGCACGTCAGCACGGAACGGATGCGCACGCGCTGCACACCGGAACGCTGAATCTCGGATGACAAGTCTTCGTCGATCTCTTCATTGGTTTCGACGATCACGCGGCCCTCGATCGGATCGATGACGTCTTCGAGTGCCGTGCGGCCCACGATCCTGTCTCGTAACGACTCGATCTCCTCACCGCCTTCGATGATGGCGCTCGCTGAGATGCCGCGCAGCGTGCCGCAGTCTGGCTCGCTAATAATCACGTCTTGCGCAACGTCGACCAGACGACGCGTCAGGTAACCCGAGTCGGCAGTTTTAAGAGCCGTATCGGCAAGTCCCTTTCGGGCGCCGTGGGTGGAGATAAAGTACTGCAAAACGTCCAGACCTTCACGGAAGTTGGCCCGGATGGGCGTTTCGATAATTTCGCCTGAAGGCTTAGCCATCAAGCCGCGCATGCCGGCCAACTGCCGAATCTGCTGGGCGCTGCCCCGCGCGCCCGAATCGCTCATCACCAGGATGGGATTCAACTCGCCCGACGACTTCTCACGTTCGTCCATCGCCTTGAACATCTCTTTAGCGACCTTGTCAGTCACTTCAGACCAGATAGCGATGATCTTGTTGTAGCGTTCGCCGTTGGTGATAACTCCGTCCAAATATTGCTGCTCGACGGAGATAACTTCCTTCTCGGCCTTGTCGATTAAGCCCTTCTTGGCATTGGGAGTCACCAGGTCGTCGATGCCGATTGAGATGCCGGCTTTTGTCGCATAGAGGAAACCCAGCGTCTTGAGATCGTCGAGCATCTTGACCGTCATCTCATGGCCCAGTCGAATGTGAGAATAGTTAACCAGCGACTGCAGACCCTTCTTCTTGAGAGTGCCATTGAAGAATGGCAACCCGGGTGGTATGGAATCGTTGAAAATTACCCGGCCAACGGTGGTATTTACGACCCGACGCACGTTCTCCTGCACGGCCGCGCGGAGAATATCCTGCGGATCGTGTTCTTGAACGAGATCGATTAGATCGCCTTGAATACGCAGTTTGATTGGCGTCTGCGTCGTCACCTCCTTGGCATCCAGCGCTAACAGTACTTCTTCCAACGAAGCGAAGACGCGACCCTCGCCCTTGGCGCCTTGTTTGTCGCGGGTCAGATAGTAGATGCCGAGCACTATGTCCTGCGAAGGGACAGCGATTGGCTGACCGCTTGCTGGACTCAGAATGTTGTTGCTGGAGAGCATCAATACGGCAGCCTCAATCTGCGCTTCCGGACTGAGCGGAATGTGCACAGCCATTTGATCGCCGTCAAAGTCAGCATTAAAAGCTGTGCAGACGAGGGGGTGAATCTTGATCGCCTTGCCCTCGACCAACACCGGCTCAAAAGCTTGAATACCGAGGCGGTGAAGGGTCGGCGCGCGGTTCAAAAGCACCGGATGCTCGCGAATAACTTCTTCCAGGATGTCCCAGACTACAGGCTCCTGGCGCTCGACCATCTCCCGGGCCTGTTTGATGGTGGCCGCATGACCCTGCTTCTCTAGCTGGTTGTAAATGAATGGTTTGAAAAGCTCGAGCGCCATTTTCTTGGGCAAGCCACACTGGTGCAGCTTGAGCTCAGGACCAACTACGATAACTGAACGACCTGAATAGTCGACCCGCTTACCTAGCAGATTCTGGCGAAAGCGTCCCTGTTTCCCCTTAAGTGTTCCGCTCAGGGACTTCAGTGGCCGATTGTTTACACCACGCAGCACCCGGCCACGGCGCCCGTTATCAAAGAGTGCGTCGACGGCTTCCTGAAGCATGCGTTTTTCGTTGCGCACAATGACTTCCGGGGCCCGCAGCTCCATCAATTTTTTGAGACGGTTGTTGCGATTGATGACCCGGCGATAAAGGTCGTTGAGATCCGAGGTGGCGAAACGTCCGCCATCCAGGGGTACCAGGGGCCGCAGCTCGGGTGGAATCACCGGGATGACATCGAGAATCATCCACTCGGGATGATTGCCGCTCTTCAAAAAAGAGGTAGCAACTTTCAGGCGCTTGGAGTATTTCAGTTTCTTCTGCTGCGATGTTTCTTCCTTCATTCGCTTGCGCAGCTCGGTGGCCAACTCTTCGATGTTGACCATCGACAGCAGCTCTTTGATCGCTTCCGCGCCCATCTTGGCGACAAACTGCGCCGGGTGATCACGCACTAATTCCCGATAACGCTCATCGGTAACCAGTTCTCGTTCTTTAATGCCCGGCACGTCGCCGGGGTCGATCACAATGTATGACTCGAAGTAGAGCACTTTCTCCAGCTCACGCAGCGGAATGTCCAGCAGGTGCCCGATACGACTGGGCAGTCCCTTGAAAAACCACACGTGCGAACAAGGACTGGCCAGATCGATGTGACCCAACCGCTCACGTCGCACCTTCGCCTGGGTGACTTCGACTCCGCATTTGTCGCAGATCACTCCGCGATGCTTCATGCGTTTATACTTGCCGCACAAACACTCCCAGTCAGCGACCGGGCCGAAGATGCGGGCGCAGAAGAGTCCATCACGCTCAGGCTTGAAGGTCCGGTAATTAATCGTTTCCGGTTTCGTCACCTCTCCATGTGACCACTGACGGATCTTCTCGGGTGAAGCCAGAGAGATACGAATCGCCTCAAAGTCAGGAGCTAATTGCTGCTTTTCTTGTTGGAATCTAAACACGACACTCTCCATTGCCAATTGCCGATTGCCAAATTTTCGATTGGTCTCTCGCGTCAGTTAATCAGCGGAGCCAACCTAAGACTTAAGTTCGAACCAAAGACCAATCGGCAATTGGCAATTGGCAATCGAAAATAATTTATCCTTCTACGCCACTCGTGATCAGCGCCTCGCCCACACCTTCTTCGTCGCCCGTGCCATTGCCGCTGACTTTCTTGTTGATTAGCTCAACGTCAAGGCACAGGGACTGCAGCTCGCGCACCAGCACGTTGAACGACTCCGGTAGACCCGGATCGAAGTCAGCTTCGCCCTTAACAATGGCTTCGTAAATCTTCGACCTGCCGGCAACGTCGTCAGACTTTGCTGTTAGCAATTCCTGAAGGATATGCGCCGCACCGTAGGCCTCAAGCGCCCAGACTTCCATCTCTCCAAATCGCTGGCCCCCGAACTGGGCCTTACCACCAAGCGGCTGTTGCGTGATCAAACTGTACGGTCCAATCGAGCGCGCATGAATCTTGTCGTCGACCAGGTGCGACAGTTTCAGCATGTAGATATACCCAACCGTAACCTTCTGCTCGAAGGGATCGCCCGACAGACCGTCATAGAGAATTGCCTTGCCTGACTCACTGACAATCTCGGGAAGACCGAGCTCGGTAGCCCGAGCGCCCGCGAGTCTCAGCTTATCCTTGATCTCACTCTCCGTGGCGCCGTCGAAGACAGGCGTCGCAAAGTGAAGACCCAGAACGCGAGCTGCCCAGCCCAGGTGAGTCTCCAGAATTTGCCCCACGTTCATGCGCGACGGCACACCTAACGGGTTGAGCACAATCTCAACCGGCGTCCCGTCAGGCAAGTAAGGCATATCCTCCTCCGGCAGAATTCGGGCGATGACACCCTTGTTGCCGTGGCGTCCGGCCATCTTATCGCCCACTGAAAGCTTTCGCTTCATGGCGATGAAGACCTTGACCATCTTAATGACACCGGGAGCGAGCTCGTCGCCCTGACGCAGTTTCGCGATCTTCTCTTCGTAGATGTCCGAGAGGATCTTAATCTGACGTTCAGTGCGATCTTCGTATTCCTTGATCTCAGCGCCGACATCAATGCGAGATGACGCCAGTTGTACCTTGCGCAGCACCTTCGCCTCAACATTGACCAGCATCTCGTGTGTGAGGGGCTCGCCTTTCGGAATCACCACCTCGCGATTGACTGTAAGATCGGCGGAAAGCTTGCGGCCTTCAAGCAACTCGTAGATACGCTGGTCCCGCTGCTCCCGCAGGATACGAATTTCATCCTCAAGGTCGCGTCGAAGACGGTCTTCTTCCTCCTGCTCAATCGCCAACGAACGCGCGTCTTTTTCCTGGCCTTTGCGGGTGAAGACCTGCACGTCAACGACTGTGCCATCAATACCCGGTGGGGAAACCAACGATGCATCTTTTACGTCGCCGGCCTTCTCACCGAAAATCGCGCGCAGGAGTTTCTCCTCCGCGGTTAGTTGTGTTTCACCCTTCGGTGTCACCTTGCCGACGAGTATCGACCCCGGTTTCACCTGAGCGCCAATGCGAATAATCCCGCTTTCATCGAGATCGCGGAGCATGTTCTCACCGACGTTGGGAATGTCGCGAGTAATTTCTTCCGGCCCTAGCTTCGTATCGCGCGCTTCAATCTCCAGCTCTTCAATGTGAATCGAGGTGTAGTAGTCCTCTTTCACAAGGCGCTCGGAAACAAGAATTGCGTCTTCGAAGTTGTAGCCACGCCAGGGCATGAATGCGACCAACACATTTCGGCCCAGCGCCAGCTCACCACGATCGGTGCAGGGACCGTCCGCAATAACCTGGCCCTTCGAAACTCGCTCGCCCACGTGCACGATCGGTCGTTGATTGATACAGGTGTTCTGGTTCGACCGCTTGAATTTGATCAGCGTGTAAATATCCGCAGTCACTTCGCGCGAAATGGTGCCATCCACGTTGTGATCAGCTTTGACAATGCAGCGTTCGGAATCAACGTAGTCAACCACCCCATCGCGTTTGGCCACGACTACCGCGCCGGAATCGCGGGCCGTAGTCTGCTCCATTCCGGTTCCGATATAAGGAGCTTCGGCGCGCAGCAGCGGGACCGACTGGCGCTGCATGTTTGAGCCCATCAGCGCGCGGTTGGCGTCGTCGTTCTCCAAAAAAGGAATCAGCGAGGCGGCTACGGAAACGAGCTGCTTCGGTGAAACGTCTACGTATTCAATGTCCTTACGAAGGGCGAGAATAAATTCTCCGGCTTTGCGCGAAGCATTGCGCTCGTTAACGATGTAGCCATTTTCGTCGAGCTGAATGTTTGCCTGTCCGACGACGTGTTTGTCTTCTTCCCAAGCCGTCAAATAAAAAGGCCAGGGTTCAGACTCCGCCTTCTTGCCGGCGGCGGCGAGCTTCTTATTAGCCTTATCTACGTCTTCCTGGGGAATGTGCTCACCCGGTTTGAGCTTCGTGTCACCTCCGTTGATCACACGCACGTATTCCAGCACGCGCCCCTCATTTACCTTGCGATAAGGGGCTTCAATAAAACCAAATTCGTTAATCCGCGCAAAGCAGGAAAGACTCGAGATAAGTCCGATGTTCGGACCTTCCGGCGTCTCGATAGGGCAAATGCGGCCGTAATGGGTCGGGTGAACGTCGCGAACTTCGAATCCCGCGCGCTCACGAGAGAGTCCACCCGGTCCCAGAGCCGAAAGCCGCCGCTTGTGGGTGATCTCCGAAAGCGGGTTTGTCTGATCCATGAACTGCGAGAGTTGGCTCGATCCAAAAAACTCGCGCACTGCGGCCGTTACCGGCTTGGCGTTAATCAGATCGCGAGGCATGGTCGTCTGCATCTCTTGATGGATCGACATTTTCTCTTTAATGGCTCGCTCCATCCGCTCAAGACCAATGCGGAATTGGTTCTCCAGCAATTCTCCCACCGCGCGGACGCGACGATTGCCCAGATGATCAATATCATCAGACTGATACTCAGATGGGTTTTTGCGCATCTTCAAAACGTAGGCCACAACTTCGTAGAAGTCGTGGGCCGTCAGCAACGGATCGTTGATCCGATCGCGCTCCGGTTTACCCATCTTGATGTTGAACTTCAATCTCCCCACGCGCGAGAAATCAAACTTGCGCGGATCGAAGAACATAGCTTCGAGCAGGCGGTAGGCGGTCTGAACAGTCGGAGGATCTCCCGGACGCATCTTGCGGTAAATCTCCAACAACGCGTCGACCGGCTTGGTAATGACGTCTTTCTTTAAGGTCAGCGAGAGAATCGAGCCAATATCGTCCCGTTCGGGGAAGAAAACAGAGAAACTGTCGATCCCCGCTTCAGTGATTTCTTGCAGTTTCGCGGGCGGGATCTCGTTGTTTGCTTCGAGAAGTACCTCTCCGCTCTCCTTGTTAACAATATCGGAAAGAGCGTAGGCCCCGTCGAACTGCGTAGGCTCAATTTCCACTTCGCCGATATTTGCCTTGCGGATAGCCTCGAGCGCGTTGGCGGTGATCTTTTTGCCACTACGCACAAGCGGCTCTCCCCGTCCCTTAATATCGAAGTCCACCTTCATCGCAACAAGATTGCTGGGACCCTGTTCGGGCACCTGTATCATCAAGCGGCCGTCGTCAATGCGAACTTCATCAGTGACGTAAAGGGCGCGCAGCATATCTTCATCGGTGAAAGCCGCGTTCTTCACGCCTTCCTCCAACGCCGAGTCGTTGCCGGTCGACTTGATCTCAGCCTCACGGTTGAACCAAAGGCCAAGCGCGCGCAGGAAAACGGTAGCGAGAAACTTGCGCTTGCCTACGCGCACGTAGAGCAGGTTTTTCTGGTCGTACTCGAATTCAACCCACGAACCGCGATAAGGAATGATCTTGGCAACGTAGAGCGCGCCGCGTTTGAAGAAAACACCCGGGCTTCGATGAAGTTGGGAGACAATGACCCGTTCGGTACCATTGATGATAAAAGTGCCATTGTCGGTCATCAAAGGGATCTCGCCGAAAAAGACTTCCTCTTCCTTGATGTCCCGAATTGACATCGCTTCGGTCTCCGGATCCTTGTCATAAACCGTGAGCCGGATCTTCACCTTGAGCGGCACGCTATAGCTCATACCCCGCTCCTGGCATTCCTGCTGATCGTGCTTGTGTTTGAGGCCTACGGGCTCGCCGCAGTTCTCGCAGAGCTGCGGACGCACAAAATTGAAAGTGCCGCATTTTTGGCAGAGCGTCTCGCCCGCCGCCAGCGGATTCACCTTGATAGTAGAACTGCAATTCTTACAGTTCGCGCGCAGGTAGTTAAGACCCTCCAGCCGGCCGCACTTGCACTGCCAGTTTCCGATCTGATATTCGACAAAATCGAGTGTAGCCGTGCCTCGAAAATCAGAGATCGGAAAAACCGACTGAAAGACGGCCTGCAGACCTGTGTTCTCACGCTCCTCTGGCAAGTAATCCATCTGCAGAAAGCGGTTATAAGACTCCCGTTGAATCTCGATCAGATTCGGAATCTGTACCGCCGTTTTGATTTTGGAAAAGTCTAAACGTTCGGGCGCCTGACTCGTGCGGCGTCCCAATCCGGTATTGACAGTTTGAAGTAGATTTACAGACATGAGAGATTCCTTAAGAATTGCCGATTGCCAATTTCCGATTTTCCGATCAAGCCTGGCGATTATTCGAATGGGCAACCGGCAATGGGAAATGTCTTGTGAGACGCCAAAGGGCGGTCAGGGCGCACAATGCCCCGACCGCTTAATCACCAAAAAAAGCGGCTGTTTTTCGTCAATTTTTTTTGGGAGTAACGCCAGCGCCCTCAATACTCCCTAACTTACCCAGTAACACGGTGGGTGTCAAGCTAACGAAAACGGTGAAATAGGATTCACTAGACCGAAAACCTATTTAACTTCTACGGTCGCGCCCGCGTCGGCCAACTTCTGCCGGACGGTCTCGGCTTCTTCTTTGGAGACGCCTTCCTTCACAGCTTTTGGCGCCGCCTCGACAAGATCCTTTGCTTCCTTCAAACCTAATGCAGTCACTTCCCGAACTACCTTAATCACGTTGATCTTGTTGCCGCCAATGGCTTGCAGGATTACATCGAACTCGGTCTGCTCTTCAGCCGCGGCGGCCGCCTCACCGCCCCCAGAAGCAGCGCCCGCCGCCGGAGCTGCAACCGCCGCCGCAGCGGCGGAGACACCGAACGCGTCTTCTATTAACGTGACTAGCTCGGCAACTTCTAAGAGCGGCTTAACTTTCAGTGCTTCGAGTATCTGATCATTTGGAATCGACATCTTTTGAATTTACCTCCTAAGGGTTCCTCTGATTGTGCCTGGTTGTTGTTGCGCAGCAGGAGAACCCACGGGACGCTCCTCAGAATCGTTGCATCCTGATCCTCAGAAAGCCTCCGAGCCGTAATGACGACTGACACTCGCCACGCTCGTTTCCGCCGCGTCCGGCCCCACTGACTGTTTTCGATTTCAGATTTACGATTTGTGATTGAGCACCTAGTTCTTCATTCAAAACCGTGCGGTTAAGCGAAATCTAAAATCGAAAATTAAAAATCAAATATTCCCTACGCGCCCTTCTGTTCCCCAATCTGCTTGACTACGATTGCCAGGTTGCGCGGTACGGCAGACAGCACGGTGACAAGTCGCTGGGCCTGGCAATTCAGCAAGAACATAACCTTGGAAATCAACTCTTCCTTCGACGGCAAACTGGCTATGGCTTCGACATCTTTGAGCGCCACCACCCTGCCCTCAACCACGCCCGCCTTGAACTTAAAGATCTCGGGATTAGCCTTGGTAAACTTCGCGATCGCCTGCGACAGATTCACGGGATCCTCCGTGCTCAAAGCCACCGCGGTGACTCCCTTGAATTGGTCCCTGGCCTGTTCAAGCGGTGTACCCTCTGCGGCCTTGCGAGCTAACGTGTTCTTAACCACCCCGTAGAAAATACCCGCATCGCGCAGTTGATTGCGCAACTCCTGATCCTTGGCGACCGTCATCCCCTGAAACCCGACCAGCATCGCCGCCTTCGCTTTTTTGAACTGCTCTGTGAGGGCTTCCAGGTCCTTCTGTTTTCGCGCTTTAGTTTTCATAAGCTCTCACTTTTATTTGACATATGCCGCTTCGTCGAGTAACACCCCGGGGCTCATTGTAGCCGCCAAGTTCACCTTTTTAACGTATTTACCTTTAGCAGTTGACGGCTTCGCCTTAACCACTGCTTCCAGCAGGGCTCTGGCGTTTTCGTGCAGCTTATCGGCAGCAAAGGAAACCTTGCCGACTCCGACGTGAATTACTCCGGTCTTGTCAACGCGGTATTCGACCTTTCCAGCCTTAGTTTCTTTGACGGCCGTTTTGACATCGAAAGTGACAGTACCTGTTTTCGGGTTCGGCATTAAGCCCCGCGGACCCAGCACTTTTCCCAGGCCTCCCACCAAACGCATCATGTCGGGAGTGGCGACGACGGCGTCGAAATCCAGCCACCCTTCCTTAATCTTGTTGACCATGTCTTCGCCGCCGACGAAGTCCGCACCGGCATCTTCGGCCTCTTTGATTTTTTCCCCCTGGGCGATAACGAGGACTTTCTTCGATTTGCCGAGTCCGTGCGGGAGGACGAGGGTTCCACGCACCAGTTGGTCGGCTTTGCGGGGATCGACCCCCAGCCACATTGTTAACTCAACTGTCTCGTCAAATTTAGCGAAGGCAATCTCCTTTATCTTTACGACTGCCTCTTCGAGATTGTATTTGCGGCCGGTCTCGACCTTCCCTAACGCCGCATAGTAGTTCTTGCCGTGCTTTTTCATTTTCTATCTCCGAGGTTCAGGCGGGATTGATGATTGCCAATTGCCGATTGCCGATTTATGCAACCGCTTTCGCTTCCAAATCCCTCCCTCTCAAATTGATATTCCGTCTCGCGAGGCCATTCCAAACGGCTATTGGCAATCAAAAATCAAAAATCTACTCCACTGTCAGCCCCATTTGCCGAGCCGTTCCTTCAATCGTTTTTATAGCCGCTTCCAGATTTGTCGTATTTAGATCTGGCATCTTGCTCTTTGCGATTTCTTCGACCTTGGCCCTGGATATCGTGCCCACTTTGTCGCGCTTAGGATTGCCGGATCCCTTTGGCAGGCCGGCAGCTTTTTTCAGAAGGTCCGCAGCCGGAGGTGTCCTGGTTTCAAACGTGAAGGAACGATCTGCATAGACGGTAATCACCACCGGAATCTTCAGATCGGGATCCAGTTGCGCGGTCTTGGCATTGAAGGCCTTGCAGAACTCCATGATGTTCACGCCGTGCTGGCCGAGCGCCGGGCCAATCGGCGGCGCCGGATTCGCCTTGCCGGCAGGCACCTGCAACTTTATATACCCTGTAATTTTTTTTGCCATGATTCAATTTTAGATATTTGATTTTTGATTTTTGACTGGCCCTTTCGCCCTTCTTGGCTGCCCAGAGGCGCAATCACAAATCAAAACTCTAAAATCGCAAATTCCCTTCATTCCTCCTCTGCGAACGTTACTTTCTCCACATCGAGAAAGTTCAACTCCACTGGCGTCGAGCGTCCGAAAATCGTAACCGTAACCTTTAATGTTGCCTTGTCTTCGTTAACCTCTTCCACCTTGCCGGTAAAGCTCTGAAACGGACCTGACTTGATTCGCACTGTTTCACCTGCCGCATAGGAAAACTTCGGCTTCGGCTTCTCCGCTGCTTCAGTGACGTTGTGAACAATTTGATCGACTTCCTGAGGCGTCAACGGCGTGGGATTGTGCCCGCCTACAAAGCCGGTAACCTTCGGCGTCGACTTAATCATGTGAAATACGTTGTCAGGTATATGCCCACGTTCGTCACATTCGATCTGAACCAACACATAACCGGGATAGAACATGCGCGTTGATTCAATTCGCTTGTTACCGCGCATCTCAACTACTGTTTCCGTAGGCACCAGCACCTCGGCAATTTCGTTCTGCAGATCGGTGTCCCGAATGCGGGCCTTCAGACTATCTCGAACCTTTTTCTCGTGTCCCGAATAGGTGTGAAGTATGAACCACTGCTGCATCAGATAAATCCTGCCCTCAAGCCCCGGTCATCCAGTTTAATAATTGATTAAGCTGGGTCAGTAAGAAGGTCCAAATGCGATCCACAGCGAATAGGTAAACAGCGAAAAAAATTACGGCGATCAGCGTTATGATGGTAGTGTTTTTTACTTCGTTCTTTGAGGGCCACGACACCCGCTTCATCTCAGATCTCACGTCGCGCCCAAACTGCGCCAGCCGGCCGAAAGCGCTCGTTCTTGATCCGCTCAGGCCCCGTTCGTGGCGCGCCCCGCGGCCTTCTCGGCCTTCGCCAAACCGAGCAGTGCGCGGCGCTGGAAGTGGCGCTTGGGGGTTTTCTATATCAGCCATGATCGCCGACTTCCTTGGACCCTCAAAATTCCCTTTTGCAATATGCTGGCAGGGGTACCAGGATTCGAACCCGGACTTTCGGTTTTGGAGACCGACGTGCTAACCGTTGACACTATACCCCTTCGAGAAGGGGTGTCGGGTACCGGGTGACAGGTGCCAGTCTGTCTTTTGAGCCGACACCCGGCACCTGGAACCAGGCACCTTATTTCGTTTCCTTATGACCGGTGTGCTTGCGGCAACGTCGACAAAACTTGGAAAATTCCAGCCGATCGGGAGTAGTCTTCTTATTCTTAGTCGTTACGTAGTTACGGCTCTTGCATTCACTACACTGGAGCACAATGTTATCGCGCGGCATGATTCATCCTAGTCCAATTTCCGATTGTCAATTCTTCAGTATTGCCTATTGCCAATTGCTATTGCCGATTAGTTACTGGTCGCTGACTGCCTTCTTCAAATCGGCAATTGGCAATCGGCAATCGGCAATTACCTTATTCCACGACTTCGCTGACTGTCCCGGCGCCTACCGTGCGCCCGCCTTCCCGGATCGCGAACCGCAGCCCTTTCTCCATCGCGATGGGCGCGATCAACTCGATCTCCATCG